>DAOUMF010000086.1:0-1800 GCA_034411955.1 Dehalococcoidia bacterium | reverse complement strand
CCCCACGATGACCTCCTGAGCCTTGCCGCCTCCCTCTTCGCTACCTACGATCGCTATCGTCGGGAGACCTGGGCCCTCTACACTCGCTCCGCCGAGGTGCCTGAGCTCATGCGGGTGCAGTTCGTCGCGGGCGCGGCGATGATATCCGCCGTCGAAGCCCTCCTGGCACGCTGGTCGGACCGCTGCGCTATCGACCCCCTCCTCGCCAAGCGCGCCATCCTGGCCCTCACCAGCTACCCCACTTGGAGGGGTCTCGCCGGCGTCGGCGGTTTTGCCTCACCGGAGGCCGAGAGCGTCATCGCCAGTCTCCTGCACCACCTCATCTTCGAGCCCGCTCAGCAGCCCTGACCCAGGCAACTGCCCCCCCGGGGCACCGCGGAACACTATTGACTGAAACAGCATTCACGATATACTCTGCCTGGGCGTATTAGTGTCGCGCCGTCGGTCATTGATGTTCACCCACTCAGTTCGGCGCAAGGGAGCCGCGGCGATCACATCCGAGGGCAGTATGAAAGAACAGCAAAGTCTCATCTTCATAAGAAGAGCGGGTTCGTCGGTCAAGGGAGGGCAATGGAACGACTTCATCCCGGCTCAGCAGGATGCCCTCGATAGCTACCGCCTGCATGGATGGAAGCTTGTCGCGGCCGTAGGAGTTCACGGCGAAAAGGCGCTCGAGGGAGTGCTGCTCTACTTCTCCAAGGAGAGCTAACGCCTTCCTGTGACTCTGACCTGCCCTGCCTGCCGAACGGGCCGAAGGGCCGCTTCCGCTAGCCACCTGTCATTCTGATCCGCCTAAGGCGGAGAAGAATCTGGGGCCGGGGGAATCGACCGCACCGCCGCGGCCGGTCCCCGCCTGTAGGGGCCTACGGCGGTAGGCCCTCCCCCAGCGCCATCCCTCCTTCAGTGGGACAGGCTTCAGCCTGTCATTCTGATCCGCCTGAGCCTGCGCCCGCACATTAACACCCCCCATCATCCTGAGCCTGTCGAAGGGACCAGATACAACGGCCCAAGACAATCAAACCGCCCCATCTGCCGCCGCGTTCTAGGTTTGCAGGTTTGCTGGTTCCTCTTGCTCCTCCTCCCTTGCTCCAATGCCCTCCGGCTGGCACCATAGGCTCACCATGCGCATCTCCCAGCTCTTCGGCAAGACCCTCCGCCAGCCCCCCGCGGAGGCGGACACCCCCTCCCACCAACTCCTCCTCCGCGCCGGCCTCGTCCACCAGGTCGCCGCCGGCATCTACGCCTTCCTCCCCCTCGCCTGGCGCGCCCTCGGCAACATCGAACGCATCATCCGCGAAGAGATGGACGCCGCCGGCGGGCAGGAGTTGATGATGCCAGCCATCCACCCCATCGAGATCTGGCAGGCTTCGGGCCGCGACCAGGCCATGAGCGACATCCTCTTCCGCTTCTCCGATAAGCGGAACCGCGAGTTCGTCCTCGGCCCGACCCACGAGGAGGTCGTCGTCGAGCTCTTCAAGCGCAACGTCCGCTCCTACCGCGACCTCCCCCTCCTCGTCTACCAGATCCAGCAGAAGTTCCGCGCCGAACCCCGCCCCCGCGGCGGCCTCATCCGCCGCCGCCAGTTCACCATGAAGGACCTCTACTCCTTCGATGTCGATTTCGACGGCCTGGACGTCTCCTACCACAAGATGCACGAAGCCTACACCCGCATCTTCCACCGCTGCGCCGTCCCCACCGTCCCCGTGCTCGCCGACTCCGGCGCCATGGGCGGCCGCGACACCCACGAGTTCGTCTACCTCACCGAATTCGGCGATGACTCCTGCCTCCTCTGCCCAAAGT
>DAOUMF010000085.1:0-21651 GCA_034411955.1 Dehalococcoidia bacterium | reverse complement strand
CGGCTCCACGACGTCCCATTTGTGGGCATCAACGCCGATGCGGGCGCCGTCCTCCTGGAGGACGCTGTCCAGCACCCACAGAGAGAGGAGGAAGGAGGCGGCGATGGCGGCGATGGTGATGTAGCCGCTGAGCCGTGCGTCCCACACCGCTCGTCCTGCGGATGCCGAAGGACGGGTCAGGCCCAGCAGGGCGGCCAGGGAGATAACCGCGAAGGAGCCCAGGGGCAGGAAGAAGATCGCCCAGACTACGCCTTCGGGGACCTGGTTCAGCACGCTATATCTTCCTCAGGATCTCCTGCGCCACGTGCGCTTTCCCCCACGGGACGTAGAGGGTGTGAGGCTCCAGCTCTGCCGCGTTGGCCCAGCCGGAAGCGGGCACCACCTGTATCGAGACGGCCTCGGCGTTGAGAAGATCCTTCCACATCTCCGCCGTGTAGGCGTTCTTAGTCTCCATCAGCTTCGTCCACATAGCTGCTCACCACTTCAAGAGGTTCATGCGGTCCACGTCTATCGTCTCGCGGTTGCGGTACACCAGTACCGCCAGGGCCAGCGCCACCGCTGCCTCAGCCGCCGCCACTGTGATCACGAACACCACGAACACGTGCCCGGTCAGCGGCTCCGACGCCTCCCCGAACCGCGAAAAGGCGACGAACGTCAGGTTCACCGCGTTGAACATCAGCTCGATGCCCATCAGTACGCCCACGAAGTTGCGCTTGGCCAGCGCCAGGTACAGTCCGATACCGAACAGGAGGGCGCCGACGATCAGGTAGTGCTCTAGGTCTACCGACACCTCACTCCTCCGCCGAGGGCCCCTCGGGCCTCACCAGCAATATCGCTCCCAGCATCGCCACCAGCAGCAGCACCGAGGCCATCTCGAACGGCAGCACGTACTTGGAGAGCAGCGCCTCCCCTATCGCCGAAGCCGTCTCGTCGAAGCCGCCCCGCTCCACCACTGACCAGTCCGTCTCCAGGCTGGCATAGCCCATCGTGAACGCTACCAGCCCCGCCAGCAGCAGACCGGGCACCTGCAGAAACGTCTCCGCGTTGTCGCGGCTGGCCAGCGGCGTCAGCATGATCGCGAACAGGATCAGCACCGAGATCGCACCGGCGTAGATCAGCACCTGCACCACGGCCACGAAGTCCGCTGATAGAGTTATGTAGAGCCCCGCCACTCCCAGGAAGCTCGTGATGAGCAGCACCACGGCTCGTATGAGGTCACGGACCACCACCACCCCCAGGGCGGAGCCCACGGTCAGCGCCGCCAGCAGCCAGAAGGCGACGATGGTGCCCGTGTCCTCCATCCCTATGCCTCTCCCGCCCTGGCGGGCTCGTCTGTCTGGGTGGACGGAGCGTAATATATCGCCCCCAGCTCCTGCGTGAGCACCGCTCGCTTGGCCCTGCGCTCCGGCCTCAGGTGTCCCATGAACGTCGCCCAGCCCAGGATCAGGGCCACTGCCAGGCCCGCGTTGACCACGCCGTAGATGGGCAGCGCCAGCCCCGCCGACAGGTCACCCTCACGCCAGATCAGCACCTCGGCTCCCACTACTAGGACGTTCAGGAGGGCCAGCGGCAGGAGGAACTTCCAGGCGAAGGCCATTAACTGGTCGATGCGCAGCCGCGGCAGGGTGCCGCGGCTCCAGATGAACAGGAAGAAGGTGAGGTACAGCTTCCCCAGGAACAGCAGCCAGCCCGGCACCCACTCTTCCAGACCCCAGGCCGTCCAGCCCCCCAGGTACAGCGTGACGATGATAGCGCAGACGGCGAACGCCGCAATGTACTCGGCGGCGTAGAAGAAGCCGAACTTGATCCCTGAATACTCCGTGTGATAGCCGGCCACGATCTCCGATTCCGCCTCCGAGATGTCCATGGGCGAGCGGCCGATCTCCACGGCGGAGGCGATGATGAACGCGATGAAGGCCAGCGGCTGCAGGAACAGCAGCCAGGTGTTGAAATCGCTCTGCCAGTCCACTACGGCGCCCATCCGCATGCTTCCCGCGAAGACGGCGACGCCCAGGAGGGCCAGCACCTGGATCAGCTCGTAGCTGATGAGCATCGCCACCGTGCGCATGGCGCCGATGAGGGCGAACTTGTTGTTGGATGCCCAGCCGGCGACGAAAACGGCTACCGTATTAACGGAGGCCACCGCGATGACGAACAGCACTCCCACGTTGAGATCGGTGAGAAACATGCCGCTCCCGAATGGGATCACCGCCAGCACCGCCAGGGCGGGCATGAAGATCAACACTGGGCCCGCCCAGAACAGCGCCCTGTCAACCTTGCGGCTGGTGATCGCCTCTTTCAGGAAGAGCTTGATCGTATCGGCAACTGGCTGCAACAGCCCCTGCGGGCCCACCCGGTTGGGCCCGATCCTGGCCTGCATCCGCCCGATGACGCGGCGCTCTATCCAGATGAACGCCAACTGGCTGACGATCACCCAGAGCAGGATCGCTACCACGCCGATCAGTCCCGACACAACGTAGGGCACCCAGTCCGGCGCCCCCTGGTCCCGGATCCAGTCCAGGAAGGCGCCCACGGTGTTGCCCAGGTCCCTGAAGTCGTACCACTCCGCCAGGAACGGGCCTGTCCTGAGCATGTCGAAGGGCATCAGCGGTCCACCTCGCCGCAATCTGTCACCCTGATCCGCCAAAAGGCGGAGAAGGGTCTGTCAGTTCGATGTCTGATCAAGCAGCGCGGTGGAAGATTCTTCGCGGAGTTTATCCTGAGCGAGGCGCCAGATTCTTCGCTTCGCTCAGAATGACAAGGCGAAGGGCTCAGAATGACAAGTGGGAAGGGCCCGGGCACGCGCATCAGCGGTCCACCTCGCCCAGGACGATATCGACGCTGCCCAGGATCACCACCGCATCGGCCACCGTCATCCCCACCACCATCTCCTTGAGCGGCGTCAGGTTGATGTACGAGGGCGAGCGTATGTGGAAGCGGTACGGCGCTGGCCCGCCGTCGCTCACGACGTAGAACCCCAGCTCGCCGCGCGGAGACTCGATGCGGCCGTACGCCTCGCCCTCAGGCGGGCGCAGCGCCAGCGGCGCCGACGGCGCGCCTCCGGGCTGCACTGTGGCCGTCGCGATCTGGGCGTGCACCGGCCCTGCCGGCATCATCTCCAGTGCCTGCTCCAGGATGCGGATGCTCTGCCGCATCTCCGCCAGCCGCACCAGAAAGCGGGAGTACGCGTCCCCGTCCGTACCCACGCAGATGTCGAACTCCACCTTGTCGTAAGCGGCGTAGGGATCCGCCTTGCGGATGTCCCAGGCCACACCGCTGCCCCGCAGCATTGGCCCGCTGACCGAACAGGCGATAGCCAGGTCCGCCGGCAGGACGCCGACCCCTCGAGAGCGGGTGACGAGGATCTCGTTCTCCAGCAGCAGGCCCTCGTACTCGTCGATGCGCTTGGGTAGCTCCGCGATCAGTGCGCGGGCGGCGGGCATGAACTCGGGCGGGACGTCACTGGAAACGCCGCCGATGCGCATGTAGTTGGTGGTCAGGCGGGCGCCGCAGGCCATCTCGAACAGGTCCAGCACCTTCTCCCGATCGCGCAGCGTGTGCATGATCGGTGTCTGCCAGGCGCCGCAGTCGTTCGCGAAGAAGCCCACCGCCATGGAGTGGCTGACGAATCGCTGCAACTCCGACATGATGACGCGCAGCCACTGCGCCCGCTCCGGCGCCTCGATCCCGCACAGCTTCTCCACCGCCAGCACATAGGCCAGGTTGCCCGTCATAGCGGAGATATAGTCGGTGCGATCCGTAAAGGGGATGTTCTGGGTGAAGCTCCGCTCCTCGGCCAGCTTCTCCATGCTGCGGTGCAGGTAGCCGATCACCATATCGACGTCTGTGATCCGCTCGCCGTCCAGGGTGAGGCGCATCCGGAACACCCCATGCGTGCTCGGGTGCTGCGGCCCCACGTTGACGACGAACGGCTCCGTCCTCATCGCCATGGCTAGCCTCTGCCTTCCAGCCGGCCGCCCGGCTCGCCCGGAAAGCGCTCCAGGCCGGCCATCTGGCCGCCGGGCAAGTTCAGCCAGTCCTTGCGCAGGGGATGGCCCGGGAACCCTTCCCACAGGAAGACGCGCCGCAGGTCCGGGTGCCCCTGGAAGCGTATCCCCATCAGGTCGAACGTCTCCCGCTCCTGCAGGTGGGCGCCGCGCCAGACGGGGACCACGGAGGGGACCTCCGGGTTGTCGTGGTCTTGGCAGCGGGTCTTCAGGATGGAGGCCTGGTTTCGGCCTATGGACACCAGGTGGTACACCACCTCGAAATGCTCCAGGCGGTCGACGCCGGTGAGAGAGCTGAGATACCCGAAGTCCAGCTCCGGGTCGTCCCGCAGGAAGGTGCACACCTCCACCAGGCGGTCCGGCTTGACCTCTGCCCACTCCGGCCTGGCGTCGACGACGGCGTCGGGGAACTTCTGCTGGATGCGCTGGCCCAGGTCGAGTCCGGAGAGGACGCGGGTCATGCAGCAGGACCCCCGCAGACCAAACGCTGCGGCGCCAAGCCGCGTATCATCACGCCGCATTCCCTGCCCACCGATAGGCAGGCCTCAGGGTGCGGTCTCACGTCACGTCCATTCCAGGGCGTTCTTGCGCCACGCGTACGCCAGGCCGATGAGGAGGATCACCAGGAAAGTGAGCACCTCAACGAAGCCGGCGACAGCCACCCTCTCGAAGGAGACGGCCCAGGGGTAGAGGAACACCGCCTCGACATCGAAGATTACGAACAGGAGGGCGTAATAGTAGTAGCGGAAGTTGAACTGGACCCAGGCGGTGCCCTCCGTCTCTACGCCGCATTCGAAGGTGTCCTCCTTGATGGGATCGGGCGCCTGGGGCCGCATCTTGAGCAGGCCCAGCAGCCATGAGGTGGCGATTCCTCCTATCGGGAAGACCAGCGCCAGGAGAAGGAGAAAACCTACGTGTCCCCAATCGGAAAGCATATGGCGCGAAGATTGTGAATTCTGTCGCTTACCGGCTTGCGGCCGAGTATAGCACACGCCTATGGGTGGAACAACCGAAGGGGCCGCACCCTCTCGTCGGCCGGCGCGGGGCCATCCGTTGACAGATGACTCGATGCCGCATCCCTGCTGCTGCGGTAGACTGTATCCCACATGCTCATCGACCTTCACACCCACACTCAGACGGGAAAGCTAGACCCCAGGCTGAAGCCTGGGGCATCAAGGGAGCAGTGGGCTCTGGCCAGCGAGGAAGGCCACCCGTTCGATGCCGCAGCTTTCAAGCTGCGGTAGAGCAAAGCCATGCTCATCGACCTTCACACCCACACTCGCCCTCTCTCCCACGATAGCCTCCTCTCCCCCGACGAGCTCATGGAGGCCGCCAAGGCGGCAGGACTGGACGCCGTCTGCCTCACCGAGCACGACTTCACTTGGGAGCCCGAGGAGGTGCGGGATCTCGCCCGCCGCCACGCCTTCACCGTCATCCCCGGCATCGAGGTCAACACGGAGGACGGCCACATCATCGCCTTCGGCCTGGACCGCTACGTCTACGGCATCCACCGCATCGCGGAGCTGGCCCGCCTCGTCGATGAGGCCGGCGGGGCCCTCATCGCCGCCCATCCCTATCGCCGCCAGATCCCCTGGCAGCGACACCGTCAGGGCGACCCCGATGAGGCGTCTGCCTGGAGCGAGGCGCTGGAGCGGGCCGCGGGCAACCCCGCCTATCGATACGTCTGCGCCCTGGAGACCCTGAACGGCCGCAGCAGTCAGAGGGAGAACGGCTTCTCTCAGGAGCTTTGCCGCCGCCTCGGCCTGACCGCTGTCGGCGGCAGCGACGCCCATCAGGGGGACGATCTCGGCCGCTGCGCCACGGAGTTCCAGCGACCCGTCGCCGACCTGTCCGACCTCATCGCCGAGCTCAAGGCCGGGCGCTGTCGCCCCGTAGTCTCGGCCGGCGGATTGCGCGCATCTTGAGCCCCCGTCCCAGGCGGGTCCGCTTCCGGCGGATGTCGGAGGATGAGCCGGGCTTGCGCTAGCCCTTCCCGGCGGCCCATAATTCGCCGCGAGGATGGAACTCCTTCAGCGCTTGCCCGTTCCTCGACGCCTGGCCGCCCGCGTCTGGCTGTTCACCGTGCCCTCCGCCGTCGTCTCCTTCGAGCGCCGCCAGGGCATTCCCGGCATGCCCATTGGGCGCGCACGCCTCCTGGGCCTGGCGCTCATCGCCGGCGGCGCGGCGGTGCTCCTGCGCGGCCGGGGGGCCGAGGTGCAGCCCGAAGCCGCCTCGCGCGGCCTCTCCCGCTTCGGCGAGAGGCCCGCCGTCGGTGCCGGCCTCCTCGTCCTCAGCGGCGCTGGCCTCCTCCTGCGCTCCCTCATGCTCACCGCCTACGCCCTCGGCTTGGCCCTCGCCTTCGCCCGCCATACGGTGGATCTGGAGGAGCCGCAGATCCCCCATCGGGACGCCGGTGCCGACACCTGGGAGTACGAGACGCAGGTTTGACACCGCTGGGGGGCTGATGTATGCTCCCTGACGCAAACGTTAAGGTTCAGCCTGTAGCTGCAGGGCTTTAGCCCTGCCAAGGAGGCGTCCTATGACCGAGCCCCAAGCCCGCCCTGAGTCTGTCGAAGGGTCGGTCATCACCGACGCCATGCGTGCCGCGATCGGCAAGGAGTCAGAGCCCGTAACCTTCGAGGTTGACAAGACCGCCTGCCGCATGTTCGCCCGCTCCGTCGGCTACACCGACCCCCTCTACTACGACGAGGAATACGCCAGGAGCAAGGGGTATCGCAACATCCCGGCCCCGTTCGCCTTCCTGGGTCATCCCGTATACAATCCCAACGCGCCCCAGCGCCTCGGCGGCTACTTCCGTACGGATACGCCGTTCAAGCGCATCCTCAACGGCGGCACCGACATCGAGTACTTCGACACCGTCTGCGCCGGCGACGTCCTCACCGCCACCAGCAAACTGGTGGACATCAGCGAGCGCCAGAGCAGACTGGGCCCCATGCTCATCACTGTGACCGAGTTCAGCTATCGCGACCAGGACGGTAAGGTCGTCGCCACGATGCGCGGCACCGGCATCCAGTACTGAGGCCAACCGTAGGGGTTGAGCATGCTCGACCCGCATCCGCTGTAAGGAGAAGTGATGATGCCAGACCAGCCCTACTTCGAGGACATCAGCGAGGGACAGGAGGTCCCCACTCTCACCCAGCACTGCGACTCCCAGCGCCTCGTCTACTGGGCCGCCGGCTCCGGCGACTTCTACCAGATCCACTACGACAAGGACTTTGCCCAGGGCACCGGCCTGCCCGACCGCATCGTCCACGGTGCCCTCAAGCACGCCCTCCTGGGGCGGATGCTCCATCAGTGGGTCGGCGACGGAGGCAGCGTGAAGCGAGTGGCCTGCCAGTACCGCGGCATGGACATGGTGGACAAGGACGTCATCTGCAAGGGCGTGGTCACCGGCAAGCGCGCAGAGGACGGGGAGAACCTGGTCGATCTGGAGGTGTGGACGGAGACCCCGGAGGGGCAGAAGACCACTCCCGGCACAGCCACCGTCGTCCTGCCTAGCCGGAGCTAATGCCGAAAGCGATGTAGCGGCGACCTTCAGGTCGCCAAACCGGAGGAACCGAACATGCCACTGCTAGAGGGCAAAGTGGCCATCGTCACCGGCGCCGGCCGCGGCATCGGCAAGGCCATCGCCGTCCAGATGGCCGAAGAGGGAGCGCGAGTCGTTGTCAACGATGCCGGCGGCGGGCCCGACGGTGCCGGCCACGATAACGGCCCCGCCGACCAGGTCGTGGCCGAGATCAAGGACAAGGGCCTTGCCGCCGTCGCCAACTACGACTCCGTGGCCTCGATGCAGGGGGGCGAGAGCATCATTCAGACCGCCCTCGACAGCTTCGGCCGGCTGGACATCCTCGTCAACAACGCCGGCATCCTCCGCGACCGCATGATCTTCAACATGACGGAGGAGGAGTGGGACGATGTCATAGCGGTCCACCTCAAGGGCCACTTCGCCTGCATCAAGCCCGCCGCCGTGCTCATGCGGCAGCAGCGGTACGGACGCATCATCAACTTCTCGTCGGAGTCCGGTCTCTGGGGCAACGCCGGGCAGGCCAACTACGGTGCCGCCAAATCGGGCATCGCCGGCCTCACCCGCGTGGTGGCGCGTGATCTCGGCCGCTACGGCGTCACATGCAACTGTATCGCCCCGCGCGCCTGGACTCGCCTCACGGCCACCATTCCCCAACAGCGACGGCAGCCTGCCGCCGCTGCGCCTGACATGGAACCATTCGACCAGTTGCCGCCGGACTTCGTCGCTCCAATGGTCTCGTACCTGGCCAGCGACCATGCCTGGAACGTCAACGGCCAGGTGTTCCTGGTCTACGGCGGCACCGTCGCCCTCCTCAGCCATCCTCTGCCCTCGCGCACCATCTTCAAGCGGGGCATGTGGACTCTCGGCGAGCTTTCCAGGATGGTGCCCCAGTTGATGGAGGGGACGCGCAACCCGGCCCCGCCGCCGGACAGCCTGGAGATACCGGGCCGGGAAAAGGCGGAGCCGCAGCCCGAGGCGACGGCCAGTCCATAGGAGCCGAGAACGAGGGGGTAGCCGTAGCTGCAGGGCTTCAGCCCCGCTCAAGAGAAGTGAGAGAGGCCCAACATGACAGACAAGCTTAAGGGACGCAACGCGGTTGTCACCGGCGCCGGCCGCGGCATCGGGCGGGCAGTCGCTCTCCTGCTCGCTCAGGAGGGAGCCAGCGTCGTGGTCAACGACCCCGGCGTCAACGTCGACGGCACCGGCCACGACGCCGGGCCCGCCGACCAGGTGGCGCAGGAGATCCACAGCGCCGGCGGTACCGCCGTCGCCAACTATGACAGCGTGGCCGACTTCGCCGGCGGCGAGAGCATGATCAACCGGTGCGTCGATGCCTTCGGGCGCATCGACATCCTCATCAACGTGGCCGGTATCCTGCGCGACCGCATGGTCTTCAACATGGCGGAGGAGGAGTGGGACGCAGTTATCGCCGTGCACCTCAAGGGGCACTACAACACCATCAAGGCGGCCTCGGTGCGGATGCGGCAGCAGCGGTACGGACGCATCGTGAACTTCTCGTCCATCTCAGGGCTGCGGGGCAACTCCGGCCAGGCCAACTATGGCGCCGCCAAGGCGGGCATCGCCGGGCTCACCCGCGTCGTGGCGCGGGACCTGGGCCGATACGGGGTCACCTGCAACGCCATCGCCCCCGTCGCCGACACGAGGATGACCGCCAGCGTCCCCGACGCGGCCCGTCAGGTGCGAGCGCAGCGGGGCATGGCCCCCGCCCCTGTGGCGGAACGCCTGGTGGAGATCACTGCTGAGCATGTGGCTCCCATGACCGTCTACCTCTGCACGGATGAGGCCTGGAACATCAACGGCAAGATATTCCATGTCGCCGGCGGCGACGTCTCCCTGGCGGCCGAGGAGACTCCCGTGCGTCAGATCAGCAAGGCCGGCAAGTGGGAGGTGGAGGAGCTGCTTTCACTGGTGCCCACGCACCTCATGGTCGGCGTGGAGAACCCTGCGCCCCCACCGCCCGACCTCGAAGTGCCGGGCCGACCAACGCAACGGCCGCAGTAGACACCATCGACGGTTCCCCTGTAACGGTCGCCCGCTCTCCCCCGTCAATATCCACAGCCACACAGCAGGGGGCACCAAATGACGTGGAACCGCATCGCCGCCGTCCTCATCGACTCTGTGGTCCTGGCCGTCTTGGCGCTGCCCTTCCTGGACTTCGGCACGGAAACGCGCGTCCAGAACGGCCAACAGTTGGAGACGTTTAGCTTTACTCTAAGCGGGATCGAGTCCTTGGGCTGGGTGGCGGTCGTTTTGGTCTATTTCGTGGGCTTGGAGTGGCTGTTCGGCGCTACCATGGGCAAGTTCCTGCTCGGCATTCGCGTCACTCGCCGCGATGGACAAGTTGCCTCCCTACAGAGCGTGCTGGTCCGTAAGCTGATGCGGATCGTGGACGCCTTCCCTTACCTGATCCCGTACCTGGTCGGTTTCCTGGCGATGGGCCGGAACCAGGAGCGCCAACGGCTGGGGGATTTGCTGGCCGGCACCATCGTCGTCCTCAAGCGCGACGCCGTTTACGGCCAGTGGCCCTAAACGGCCGCCTGTCTTGAGGCCCGCGCAGCTTCCGCCCACTGCCGGCGCACCTCCATGATGATGAACGCGTGGCCGTTCCGCCAGGCGCTGCCGCAGTCGGTGAAGCCCGCCTTCTGGAAGGCGCGATGGGCACGACGGTTCCAGTCCAGCGTGTGCAGGTATAGCCGTTGCAGCTCCGTTGTCCGGAACAGGTGGGCCACCAGGGCCGTCACCGCGTCGGTGCCGTACCCCTGTGCCCACCAGTCCCGCAGCCCGATGCTGATCCCCAGCTCCGCTTCCCCGCGCCCTTCATCGTGGTTGTAGTACATGATATTCCCGATATGCCGCCCGTTTTCGTCTTCCACCGCGAACGAGCGCCCCGCGGTGTCGGTGAACCGCATATCGAAAGACCAGTTGCGCTGGTATTCCGGGAACGGGACGTGCACCGGCCGCGAGGCATCGAAGCGCGCTAGCTCCTTGTCGCGGCGCCAGGCGTACTCGTCGGCGGCGTCGGCCATGCGCTTGCGCCTCACCACGGTCTTGCGGCCGCGGGTGATGACGTCATCGCGGGGGAGACCGCTCACCGCTCCCCCTCCAGCTTCGCCCTCGCTTGCTCGACCATCTCCTTGTCGTTGTCGAAGGTCAACGTCTCTATCGCCTCATTAATGGGAAGCCAGTCCACGCGGTCGTACTCCAGGTCATGCTCGGACGTGCTCCCGCCCGTGGCCCGCATCAGGTAGTGGTGTACCCACTTGTGGTAGCGAATGCCGTCCCGCGCGAACCAGTATTCGGCCACGCCCACCTTCTTGATGATCTCAACCTTGAGGCCGGTCTCCTCGCTCACCTCCCGTACCGCGGCCGCTTCCAGCGACTCCCCTTCGTCGGGAGTCCCCTTGGGGAGGCCCCACACTCCGTCCGAGTCGCGGCCGCAGATCACCACCTCTGGCCCCGCTGCTCCCTGCCTGAGGACGACGCCGCCAGCCGATACCGCCCGCTGTACGGGCATCCGTCGTGCCTTGTGCGCCGTCATGGCAACCCGTAGTCGACGGAAAGCGGGTCCTCGGCGAATGAGGCCTCGGCCAGGGCTGCCGCTGCCGCTTCCTGCACGCTCGGCGAGGGGGCCTGAAGCAGCGGCCGCAGCAGCGACACGACCGCACTGCCGCCGATCTGCCCCAGGGCGGCGATCGCCGCTTCCTTCACCTCCGCATCGGGATCGTAGAGCAGGGGGGAGAGGTGGGAAACCGCTCGCCTATCAGCCAGGGAGCCCAGGGCCATCGCGGCCTCGTAGCGCATCTCAGCGTCTTCACTGCCAAGCTCCTCGATCAGAAGAGGAAGCCAGCCTGGCTCACAGCTCCGCCCCATGGCGTGCAGGGCGCTCACCCTGAGGCGGGGCGACTCGCTCTCGTAAGCATCGAGGATCGCCTGCTTTACCCAGGGCCTCCCGCAAGTGCCGATCGCCTCCAGCGCCCGTGCCTGAACCTCGTCCTCCTCCAGATCGTCATCCAGGGTGCGCCGCAGGCCTTTCGCCACCTTCTGGAAGTGACGCTCTCGCAGGTTCCCGAACTCGAACATCAGGACGAAGCGGCCCAGGGCCAGGGCCGCCTCCGCCCGTACCTCCGGCTCCTCGTCCCTCTCCAGCAGGTGCAGCAGCCGCTCGATGAGATCGCGCCCCTCGTACTCCCAGAGGCCACGTATCGCCGAGGCGCGGACGCTGGCCTCCGCATCATCCAGGGCGGTGAAGAACACCGCGTCGAAGTTCAGATCCACGTTGTCCTCCGCCAGCTGCACGAGCTGGCCTACCACCTGCTCCCTTCGCTCGTCGTCGATCTCCTGCCAGGCCGAGCGCAGCGCCTCCGCCTGCTCCGACGTGAGGTCGTGCAGGTGCTGCAGGCCGACCGCGCTCACCTGAGAGGCCGGGTCGCCGAGATGACGCAAGTACTCCGAGAACTCCATAGCAGGGCTCTACAGACCATTACCCTTACACTGCCATTCTACAACGGAGACAGGGGCTCCACCTTTCAGCCGCGCGTCGCCGCCGGCGTTCGACGTTTACCACCCTCGCCCAGCTTCGGTTCCGTCCCTGTGATCAGGCGACGAATGTTCCCCGCGTGTCGCGCCAGCACCAACGCCGTGGCGAAGGCCCCGAACACGGCTTGCGTGTACGTGTATTCTTCCACCCCCGCAACATCCTCGACGCCTGCCACCGCCAGGAGGAGGAACGCCAGCGCCGCCAACGGTACCGCGATCATCGACATCAGCGACATGTATCGGGTCGCAAGGATGATGAACAGACCCACCGCCAGCATCCCCAGCGCGATGTGCAGGCCAAGCGCCGCATATACGCCGAAGGAGGTCGCAACCCCGCGCCCACCTCGGAAGCCGATGTACACCGGGAAGTCGTGGCCCAGCACGGCGGCCAGGCCGGACGCCACCTGCAGGTCGTGCGAACCGAACACAAACCAGGTGACCATGACCGGCACGTAGCCCTTCAAGGCATCGGCCAGGAGGACGAATACGAACGGCCCCCTGCCCACGGTCCGCATCACGTTCGTGGCCCCCGTGCCGCCGCTGCCGTAATCGCGGATGTCGATGCCCCTTAGCGCCCGCCCGGCGATGTAACCCGATGGGATCGCTCCCACCAGGTACGAAATGGCGATGACCGCCGCGAACTCAAGGATCATCGAACTCTGCCCCTGCTGCGGAAGGTGAGTCGGATCGCCGTCCCCTCAAACCCGAAGGCCCTCCGCAACTCCTTCTCCAAGTACCGCCGGTAAGAGAAGTGTAGCAGGCTGGCGTCGCTCACGAAAAACACGAACGTCGGCGGGTTGACCTCCGCCTGGGTGGCGTACAGGATGCGCAGAGTGTGGCGGCCTTTGGACGGCGGACGGTGCTCCGCCACCGCCTTCTGCACCACCGCGTTCAGCTCACCTGTGGACACCCGCAGGAAGCGGCTTTCGCTCACCTCCAGCGCCAGGTCCAGCAGACCGTCGATGTTCAGACCGGTCTTGGCCGACACGAACGCCAGCGGCGCCCAGGGGGCGAACCGGAGCCGGCGTAGCGCCCTGCGGGCGAACTCCTCTCGCCTCTCCTCCGTGTCATCCATCAGGTCCCACTTGTTGGCCACCACTATCAGCCCCTTATGGGCGTCGGCGATGTAGCCGGCGATGTGCAGATCCTGCGCCGCCACCCCCTCCGGCGCGTCCAGCACCAACAGACCGATGTCGGCCCGTGTCAACGCCTGCTCAGCCCGCAGGACGCTGTACCTTTCGATGCCGCGGGCGATGCGGCCACGGCGGCGGATTCCCGCTGTATCGATTAGCAGCAGCCGCTTTCCCTCGTATTCCAACGGGGTGTCTACGGCGTCGCGGGTCGTCCCCGGCTCGGCGCTCACCAGCACCCGGTCCTGCCCCAGGATGGCGTTCACCAGCGCCGACTTGCCGACGTTAGGTCTCCCCACGATCGCCAGGCCCAGCATCTCCGCCGGCGCCTCCGCCTCTGCCGGCGGCAGCAGCTCTTCCAGCCTCTCGCGTAGCTCGCCCAGGCCGATGCCGTGGTAAGCGCTCACCGGCATGGGGTCGCCCAGCGCCAGGCTGTAGAACTCCGCCGCAGCCTCGCGGCGGGCATCGTTGTCAGCCTTGTTGGCCAGGAGGACCACCGCCTTCTCCGTCCGCCGCAGCAGTTGCGCGATCTCCTCGTCCAGCGGCGTCACTCCTGACGCGGCGTCGACCAGAAACAGGATCACGTCCGCCTCCGTCACCGCCGTCTCGACCTGGAGGCGGATCAGCGCCGGGTAGCCTTCGTCGGCGCTGGGAACGAGCCCGCCCGTGTCGATGACGGCGAAGGGGAGTCGCCCCATCCGGGCCTCACCGTACAGGCGGTCCCGCGTCGTCCCGGCGACCTCTGATACGATCGCCCGGCGGCCCCCTATCAGGCGATTGAACAGCGTGGACTTGCCGACGTTTGGTCGCCCCACGATGGCGACCACCGGTTTGCCGGCCATCCTTCCCGCTGGGAGCGGCTGGGGCTTGGCGCGGGCCACACCTACCTCGCCTCCAGGTTAACCTTAGCCGTCTTCGGGGAGATGTCCGCCACCACCGTGTCCGCGGGCGCGGAGACGCTCACCTTGACGGAGTGCGTGCCCTCTTTCAGTCCCGACAGGTTCACTGTGGCAGCTATGTCGTTCGGGCGGAGCGCACGCAGCGTCGGCAGCTCGCCCAGCAGCTCCACCTCCACGAACGGCAGCGCGCCTTTCACGCTCAGATCGGGGTCCAGCCCGACGGCGACCGCGGTCACAGCCAGCGTTCGCCTCCCCTGGGCGGGCTCGATCTGCACCGTCACCGTGACGCTTGTGCCGCCGCTCACGGTCACGTCCGGCGGCAGGTCGAGCGATATCGTCAGCACGACATCTTCTGTGGCCTCGCTTATGTCGACCGGCTGAGTACGGATGGCCGTCGCCTCGGCGATGAACGACGACGGCCCGAGCACCGTAGCCACCGCAGGGTCGACACTGACGTTGACTACCTCATACCCAGTAGCCGGAGAGCCCGTCACCGTGGGCCTGATGGCCAGGGGAGCGCTGAACTCCTCCTGCGTTATCTCTACCGAGACGTTGACCACATTCGGCTCTAGGAACACGCCATCCACCAGGGTATCCAGTACGTCCCTGGCCTCCAGTCGCACAGCCTGGGCTACGTCCTCGGTTCGCCCGGTAATATCCAGGGCGGCTACCACCTGGCTCACCTGCGTCACCTTGTCCTGCGTTCCGGTCACCAGCGCCGTCTTCACGTCCATCTCAGGCACTCCCGCCTCGTAGCCGGGGGCAGGTTCACCCTCTAGCTTGATGGAGACGCGCACGGACTTGCTGAACAGGCTTCTCAGGTCCACCTCCACCGTCTCCGGCATCACGTCTGTGACCCTCAGGTCGCCCCGCCCGGTCAGCGTCTCCACCCGCACCGGCAGATCGTAGGTCCCCGCCTGCAGACCTTCCAGGTCCGCCGTGGCCTTGAAGTCGGCGGGCGATAGCGTGTTCCACACGTCGTCGGCGACCTCAACCCGCACCCGGACCTTGATCAGCGATGTGGCGAGCGCCAGGTCCCCGGGCCGGTTGACCGCCTCCACCTCCAGTTCGAACGGCAGGACGCCGGAACGCATTGGGCTTTCCGTGTCGGTGACGAATATCCACAGGGCGAACCCCAAGACGACGGAAAAGGCTGCTAGCCCCAGATTCCCACGCACCGACGTCACCGCCGGCCAGAGGAGCCCCCGCAGGAAGGACAGCGCCTCTTCCAGGAGCTGCCTCAACCGATCCATGGCCCTTCGCTCTCTGTCACCGGCTGAGTCCCCGTAGGCCCCGCCGCACGGGCCGGTCCAGTTCGCTGGTCGGCACCAGCAGGCTGCGCAGTACGCCTCGCAGGCGCGGCCCATCCAGGCGCGATATCATCCTTCCGGTGGCCGCCACCGAGATGTCCCCTGTCTGCTCGGACACCACTACCGCCACCGCGTCCGTGCGCTCGGAGATGCCCATGGCAGCGCGGTGACGTAGCCCCGCCAGCTCCCGGTCGCTCCGATCCGACAGCGGCAGGGTGCAGCCGCCGGCGGCGATGCGGTCCTCCCGGATGATGACCGCGCCGTCGTGCAGGGCGGAGTTGGGGTAGAAGATCCCCTGCAACAGGCGGCTCGAGGGCGCCGCGTCCAGTTTCACGCCGCTGTCGACGTAGTCCTCCAGGCCGGCCTCCCGCTCCAGCACCACGATCGCCCCGTGGCGGTTGGCCGCCAGGCTCAGCGCGGCGTCCGCCACCGTATCCACTATGCTCTCGTAGAGATGGCGGCCCGGCCAGGGCCAGCGCCCCGTCCGCCCCACGCGCACCAGGAACCGCCGTATCTCCGGCTGGAAGATGATCGGTATCGTGATGAGGATGGCCGGAAACGAGTTGCGCAGCAGCCAGTCCAGCACCGTCAGGTTCAGCACCGAGGCCAGGATCACTGCCCCAAGCAGCACCATGATGATGCCCCGCAGCAGCGACATCGCGGTGGTGCCCTTCAGCAGGAGCAGCGCCAGGTAGATGAGGGCGGAGATGGTCAGGATGTCGATGACGCTGGCTGCCTCGAACCGCTCCAGGGAGTCGCGTATCGTGTCCCACAGCGCCACGCTAGTCGCCCTCCTCAAGGATCAGCGCCAGCACCGCCTTCTGTGCGTGCAGCCGGTTCTCCGCCTGGTCGAACACCACCGACTGCGGCCCCTCGATCACCTCAGCGGAAACCTCCTCGCCCCGGTGTGCCGGCAGGTCGTGCATGAAGATCGCCTCCGGCGCCGCCAGCGACATCAGTCCCGCGTCCACCTGGTAGCCCTGAAACGCCTCTCGCCGCGCCGCGCTCTCCTCCTCCTGCCCCATACTCGCCCAGACGTCCGTGTATACGACATCCGCTCCCTTCACCGCCTCCTGGGGCTCGCGCAGGCAGGCGATGCCGCCCCGGGCGGCCCCGGCCAGCTCCCGCGCTCGGGCCACCGTCGCCTCGGGCAAGTCGTGTCCTTCCGGCGACGCGAAGCGGAACTCCATGCCGCTCATCGCCGCCGCCAGACAGAGGGAGCGGGCCGTGTTGTTGCCGTCTCCCACGAACGCCAGGCTCACCCCCTCCAGCCTGCCCTTCTTATCCCGTATCGTGAGGACGTCCGCCAGGGCCTGGCAGGGGTGCTCCCCGTCCGAGAGCGCGTTAATGACCGGCACATCGGCCCACCGCGCCAGCGCTTCCACCGTCTCGTGGGCGAAGGTACGCGCGGCGATGCAGTCCACGTAGCGGCTGAGCACGCGCGCCACGTCCTCCACCGGCTCCCGCGTGCCCAGTCCCACCTCTGCCGGCGATAGGTATATGCAGTCGCCCCCTAGCTGTCGCATCGCCACATCAAAGGAAACGCGGGTTCGCAGCGAAGGTTTCTCGAACACCAGCGCCAGCGTCTCCCCCGCTAGTAGAGACTGAGAGCCGCTATCCTTCAGCGTCTTCGCCGTCTCCAGCACGCTCGTCAGCTCCTCGCGGGAAAGATCGGCGATGGATAGCAGGTCACGGCCGCGCAAAGCTACACCTCCGGAACACCAGGTGTGCCCGCCTTGGTCCGGTTCAGCAAACCAAGTATAGCATCCGAACCCGCCGCGCGTGCTCAGCCTGCCCGCTTCAGGCGGGCCCGACGGGTCGCGAGTACGCGCCGCTATGACTGTGCGTGGCGCTGATGCGGCTACTGGCCGAGCATGAGAGCCAACGATGCTGACAGCGCCATCACGACCGCCAGGGGCGCTAGTATCAGCGCGTACTCCACGACCGACTGGCCTAGTTCGGGCGTAGGCCTCATCATTGGAGCACCTCCTTGCACTTCCTCCCCGTACTGCCCACATGATGCCATCCAGCTCTCACCATTCTATCGCCAGAATTACGTCAAGTAGTCGCACCTGGTGTTGGCAAGTGTGGGAGCAGGGAAGTATGCTCGGAGGGGTCCGATGGCCCCGTGCCGTCAAGGCCGTTGACGACTGTGGCTTGGTCGCGGGCTACGGTTCGTCTACGGAGGACTCGCGCAATTCGCGAGAGGGCGGGGAACGAGCTGTCTGGCGCTTCACCCGCACGCCCAGCCGAGCCAGGCGACCGGCGAACCGGGTCGTCAAACCACGGTCGCCGCCCCTGACCTCGCTGGCTCGGAGAACCGCTCTTGCCTCTCGCTCCCTCTGAGCTAGAGCCGCATGTACTTCGAGTTGAACAAAGTCAAGCATCCCATCACCACCTGTTCGCCCGAGATCACTGCCTGTTCAGCCTGCAAGACGGAAGAGGAGAGGGTAGGCGTTAGGCTCTAGGTGGTGGGCGCTAGGTTTGGAACTCGTTCACGTTGGGTGAACGCCAAGCGCCGTTAGCAGCTATCTAGCGCGGACGCACGATGCCTGTGGGGTGGACAGCGGGGTCGCGCCCGCACCCCCTTGTCTTCGAGCGCAAAGCGGCCAGGGCGCTCCCCCTATCTCAGATGGTGACTCGTTCGACTAAACCGATTGTTGACATTATATCCCTCGATATGTAAACTTATCCTTGCCACGGACGACGGCGGCCCCTTCAACGTCCATTGCGTACGTAGGCAGCCAAGTCTGAGGTGGAGGATGTGCCCCCGCCAGGTCCCGGCTTCCGGGCGGGCTATCCAAGGGGAGCAGGGACATCT
Organism: Dehalococcoidia bacterium; assembly: GCA_034411955.1. Lineage (GTDB taxonomy): Bacteria > Chloroflexota > Dehalococcoidia > SM23-28-2 > RBG-16-64-32 > DAOUMF01. Next base: position 3,380 of record DAOUMF010000085.1, on the reverse strand, counting down.
GGCGCTTCCTCCATCGCGGGATTATGCGTCCCTCCCTGCGCGGCGGCCCGCTCTGGACGCGGAGGCGCGCACCGTCCGAGGCAATGGCGCTCCGAGTTCCATAGCCGCACCCCCAACAATCGGAACCCGGAGCGCCTCTCTATCTCCCCGCCAGGGTGACTCCGCCGCGCACGCTGACCCTGCCCAGCCATCCTTGACGGCGTACACGCTGCCCGCTATAGTCGCCTCCGGAGCCACCCATCTGCCCATCCGGAGGCGCCCGTGTCTGACCTCCTGGAGCGCTATCGCTGGCTCGTCGCCGTCCTCTTTGCCCTTCCCCTCGCCGTCGGCGTCGGCTTCCTGGTGAGCGAGCGCTTGAGCGGCCCGGAGCCTCTCGAGATCGACCTGGCCGATGTCCCCGCCGAAGAGATCCGCGTCTACGTCACTGGCGCCGTCCAGCGCCCCGGCGTCTACCCCATGACCGACGGCAACCGCTGGATCGATGCCCTGGACGCCGCCGGCGGCCCCACGGACGACGCCGACCTGGCGTCTGTGGACCTCGCCCGCCGCGTCCGCGACGAGGACACGATCCTGGTGCCGCCCTTGGGCCAGACCGCAGTGTCGGGGGCCTCGCAGGGCCCGCTGGTCAACATCAACACCGCCAGCGCTGAGGAACTGGAATTGCTGCCCGACATCGGCGAGGTGCGGGCCGGTAGCATCGTCCAGTCCCGAGACCAGAACGGTCCCTTCGCCAGCGTGGACGAGCTGCTGGAGCGGGAGGTGGTGCCGCCATCCGTCTTCGAGGAGATCGTCGACCTGCTGACGGTGGGCTCACCGGACGCGGGACCGTGATCCTCGGCCTCCTGGCCTTTGCCTGGCTCATGGGCGTTGCCGCCGCTGCCTTCACCGGCGCCGACCCCTGGGCAACGCTGGCTGCGGCGGCTGCCCTGGCCGCGACCTCCTTCGCCCTGCGCCCGCGGCCATCGACCTTGGGCCTCATCGCCCTCGGCGCGGTCCTCATCTTCGCCGCCGCCTGGCGCTACGACTCCACTGCCCCGCCCGACACTCCCTCCGGCATCGCCCTCCGGAACGACGACGATGCCGTTCGATTCCGCGCCGTCGTCGGGGCCGAGCCGGACGACCGCGGCACCACCGTCCGCTACCGCCTGGCCGTCCGCGAGCTGTACCGGGGCGGCCGCTGGCGGCCCGAGAGCGGGGGCGTCTTGATGCGGACGGCGCCGTTCCCCCGCTACGAGTACGGCGATCTCCTGGAGCTGCGCGGCGAGTTGGAGACGCCGCCCGTCATCGACGACTTCGACTATCGCGAGTATCTGCTGCGGCGTGGGATCGGCTCCCTCATCGCTTACCCGCAGGTGCATGTGGTCGCCCACGACCAGGGGAGCGCCTTTCGCGCCGCCCTGGTCGATGCGCGGGCCCGCCTGTCGGGGGCGCTGGCGGATGCCCTGCCGGAGCCGGAGGCGTCCCTGGCCGCGGGCGTGCTTCTGGGCAAGCGGGTCGACCTGCCACCCGACCTGACGAACGACATGAACGCTACTGGCACCTCCCACCTGGTCGCCGTGTCCGGCCAGAACGTGACCTTGGTGGCGGGCCTGCTGATGGCGGCGCTCGCCTGGGTGATCGGGCGGCGGCCGGCGGCCTGGCTGGCCCTGGCCGCGGTCATCGGCTACTCCCTGCTTGTCGGCGGTGAGCCGTCGGTGGTGCGGGCGGCGATCATGGGCGCCCTGTACGTCGTCGCTACCGCCCTGGGCCGGCAGAGCTCCGGGCCCATAGCGCTGGCCCTGGCCGGGGCGGTGATGACCGTCATCGACCCCCAGGCCGTCCACGACGTGTCCTTCCAGTTGAGCTTCGCCGCCACGCTCGGTCTGATGACACTGGGACCACCGTTGATGGCGCGGGGCGATGCGCTGGCGCAGCGCTGGCCGGCGGTCTCCGTCTTTCCTCTCACCCGCCCGACGATCGAGCTGGCTGCCGTCACCCTGGCCGCCATCGCCTTTACGCTGCCCATCACCGCTGTCAACTTCCAGCGCGTCTCCCTGGTGGCGCCGCTGGCCAACCTGCTGGCCGTCCCTGCCTTCCTGGCCGTCGCCTTGACCGCGGCGCTCACCGCGGCCGTCGGCACCATGCTGCCGGTAGCTGCCGGCGTCCTGGGCTGGCTGGCCTGGCCTCCGGCCGCCTACATGGTGGCCGTCGTTCGCCTGATGGCGGACGCGCCGCTGGCGTCGGCCGAGGTGAGCGGACTGGGGACGGGCCACGCCATCGCCTACTACGGTGGCCTCGCGGCCCTCGTCTGGCTCCTGGCGCGGCGCCGCCCCGAGCGCGTGGCCTCGCCGCCGCCCCAGCGCCTGCCTGCCAGGCGCCCGCTGATCCCGGCGGCGGGCATCGCCTTGCTCCTGGCGTTGGCTTCGACGCTGCTCTGGCTAGCCGTCTCCGCCCCGGCCTCCGGGCGCCTCACCGTGACCTTCCTCGACGTTGGCCAGGGAGACGCCATTCTCATCGAGGCGCCGGACGGCCAGCGCATCCTGGTGGATGGGGGCCCCAGCGAAGAGGCCGTGATCAACGCTCTGGGCCGTCGTCTCCCCTTCTACGACCGCCGCATCGACCTCGTGGTCCTGCCCCATCCCCAGGCCGACCACCTGGGCGGGCTGCCGGCCGTCCTGCGCCGCTATGACGTCGGGGCCGCCCTGACCAGCCCGGCCAAAGCCGACTCAGCCGCCTACCGTGCCTGGAAGGAGGCCCTGCGCGGGGAGTCCGTACCCTCCCACGAAGCCGCGGCCGGCCAAACGATAGACCTGGGCCAGTGCGCCCGCCTGTACGTCCTGTCCGCTCCGCCTCAGGAGAGCGACCCCAACGTCGACTCGGTGGTCATCAAGCTGACGATGGGCCGGGCCTCCTTCCTCCTCACCGGCGACATCGCGTCGAGTCTGGAGGCCGCCCTTGTCCGCTCCGGCGCCGACCTGCGGGCGACAGTGTACAAGGTGCCCCACCACGGGTCCGCCACCTCCACCACCAGCGAGTTCGTATCAGCGGTCGACCCGCTGGTCGACGTGATCTCCGTCGGGCGCGACAACCGCTTCGGTCACCCCTCGCCCGAGGTGCTGGAGCGCCTGGACGGCGGTGCCGTGTTCCGCACCGATCTGCACGGGGACATCGCGGTCAGCACGGACGGCCGGCGCTTGTGGATCGAGACTAGTCGCTGAGGGCCCGATAACCTTTCGCCCCCGCCGGAGTTTTCCAATGCGTAAGGAGGAGACATGACGAGACTGCTCCTCGCTCTGGCCTTCGCTTTCCTCGCTCTGCTCATCGCCTGTGATGACGGGGACAGCGGTGAGGTGGGCCCGACCGTGGACGTGACACCCGCCGTGACGGTATCCCCTCAGTCC
>DAOUMF010000084.1:0-39661 GCA_034411955.1 Dehalococcoidia bacterium | reverse complement strand
ACCCAGAGCCAGATACGCTTTCTTCCTCTTCCTTATCTGGACCGATATCTTCCGCTCAAGAGCCACCCACCAGTAGCGGAGTTCCCGCAGGGGAATACTTGTCTCCCATATCTCGGCCGCCCCCTCGGGAACGAGATGGGTGAGTTCCCGCGGCACCAAGACGCAGCACGCCAGCGCTGGGTAGTTGTCGATGTAGTACTGGGCGTTGAAGAGTTTCAGCAGGCAGTGCCCGTACACGTAGTCCAGGCAATTCAAGAGGAGGATCTCCTGCCCCTCGACTCGACGCATGACCTTCAGCTCCACGTCCTCAAACCGCCTCTCTTGGCAACCCACTCTGAGGACGCGACCAAACGGGTTTTCGCGCTGAACAACCTCCAGGGTCTCTTGGTCAATAGCGAAAGGGTACATAAGCCCATGGCCGGCAGGCATATCGGCGTAGAAGGTTCGGCCGCAGGCAGGGCAGGCGATGTCCACCAGGTTCCGCATCCCGTTGATGATGAACCTCTTGAGTTCGACGAGACCCTCGCAGAGCGGGCACGCGTATGTGTTTTCCATGTGGGGGTGTAGCTCAATCATGGCTGTCCTGCATGGAATCCTCGACCGTACTTACCTGCCCGTCTTCCCGCGGGTCCTCGCTGCGAATTCCTTGATGTGCTCGACCACGGCTGTCCGCTCCTCATGGCCAACACCGGCATGATTGCCGATCAGGAAGGAGTTGCGCATGACGGATCGGGAATTGGCCAAATCCCCCACCCTGCGGTGGGGAAGGAGTCTCATCACTGGCTGCTCGGCGATATTACCTGCCATGATGGGCCTGGTCTCCACCCCGCGCTCCTCGAGGAAGTCCACCAGTTGGTCCCTGGAGAACGGGGCGCCGTCATTAACCGTCAGGGGGTAGGCAAACCATGCGTGTCTTGTGCCCGATCTCTCTTCGTGCACGCGGAGGCAGTCCGAGTATTCCCGCAGGCTGGCCGTCCAGAATCTAGCGTTGCTCCGCCTGATCTCTATGAATGCGTCAAGCTTCTTTATCTGATGAATGCCGAAAGCCCCTTGGATCTCGGTGGGTCTGATGTTGTAGCCGGGATTGACGAAGAGGAACCTGGGGTCGATTTCGCTGTGCTCCGCAGCGACCCGGTCTGCGTCCTTCAAGTCTCGGATCCAGCCGAAGGATCTCATCGACCTGGCCCGTTCGGCGTACGCGTCATTGCTGGTGACTATCATCCCGCCCTCGATGGTGGTGATGTGGTGAGAGAAGTAGAAGCTGAAGGTTGCCAGGTCGCCGAAAGTGCCCACCTTCCGCCCGTTGAATTCTGCCCCGTGGGCTTCGCAGGCATCCTCTATGACAAAGAGATCGTGTGCCCGAGCTACGTCCGCAACCCTCTTCATGTCGCAGGGGTTCCCCAGCAAGTGAACCACCATTATGGCTCTCGTCTTCTCGGTGATGGCCTCTTCTACCTGGTCCACGTCAAGATTGAAAGTCTCCAGGTCTACGTCAACGAGGACGGGCAGGGCTCCACAGTTGATGATCGGCAATACCGTCGTAGCCCAGGTCACCGCCGGGGTGATGATTTCGTCGCCAGGCTGGATGTGATTCTCCGTAGCGGGATTGGTCAATATGGACAGCGCCAGGAGATTGGCGCTGGAGCCGGAGTTCACCATAATGGCGTGGCGCGCCCCTAGGTACTGCGCAAAAAGGTTTTCAAATTCCCTGACCTTGTTCCCCATGGTTACATTGGCGGTCAGAAGGCATTCAATGCCTTCCCACACCTCCTCCCAGCCATAGGGCGGAACGGCCAAGGGGATTCTGGCGCTACCAGGGGCAGACGGCTCGTTGTTCCCGGAGAAGTACTCCCGGACTAAGGACTCGATCTTTCCCTTGATGTCGCTTGTCCCCAACCTCTCGTCCTCCTTGGCTCCCAGCTCACTAAGTCCTGCATGCCATCAAATGGCCGCCAGACCTCTTATGACCCCCCTTGCGCCAACGTCCAGTTGTGAGACACCAGCAGGCTGCGGTGACTGGGCGCGGGCAATTTGCCGGTCCCGTAGAAGTCCCCCTCGACAACTGTCAGCTCCCCGGCTGGGGTTAGCCAGTCGGCTATCACGTCGTTGTTGACCCTGGCCTGGAGATTGAAGTCGTAGCGGCCAGGATACAAAGGGAGACGAGGGATGCGGCACACTATTGCCCCCTTCGGCGGCAAAGACTCAAAAACCTGGCCTGTGAGTTCGTTGCCACAAGAGATCACCGTCTGCCCAAAGGCGTCAAAGAACGGCATGCCCACAACCACATCGCGGAGGGGCCTGCCATTAGCAGCTTCATAGCCGAGCCATACCTCCACGTCTTGACCACAGGCCACAACTCCCAGCGGCTTGCCCCTCTTGTCCCGAAAGCTCACGTCGACAAGCGTCATCTGCCCATCCCCGGTGCGATCCTGGCGCTCCCTCAGGGAGACGGCATACGGCGCGCGCACCATCTCCAGGTATCGTTGGATGACATCTTGCGGTAGCCCCGACGTTGCGACCTCCCCCTTGTCCAGGAGATAGGCGACGGAACAGAGGTTGGATATGGCGGCCATGTTGTGGCTGACAAAGAGCACGGTGCGACCGCCCCGCGCTGCATCCTCCATCTTCCCCAGACACTTCTGCTGGAAGGCAGCGTCCCCCACCGCCAGCACCTCATCAATCATGAGTATCTCCGGCTCCAGAAACGCGGCCACAGCAAAGGCCAGGCGCATATACATACCGCTGGAGTAGCGCTTCACCGGCGTATCGATGAAGCTTTCCAGTTCGGCAAAGCCGACAATGTCATCGAACTTGCAGGCGATCTCGGCCTTCTTCATCCCCAGGATGGCGCCGTTGAGGTAGATGTTTTCGCCGCCGGTCAGCTCCGGGTGGAACCCGGTGCCCACCTCCAGCAGCGAGCCAACGCGGCCCTGAATCTCGGCCTGTCCACAGGTCGGCTCGGTGACCCGGGAGAGAACCTTCAACAGTGTGGTCTTGCCGGCCCCGTTGGCCCCGATGATTCCCACGACCTCGCCCTGCTTCACTTCCATGGATATGTCCCTGAGAGCCCAGATGTGAGGAGAGCCATCGCCAGCCGCCTCCTGGCGGCCCTCCGTCACGCGACGGAAGGGAGTAGAGAAGGCGGTGGTGATGACGTCGCGCAGAGCCTTGTAGGGCTCCCGCTGGCCCAGGCGGTAGCGCTTGCCCATCTCCTCGATATGGATGGCCGCTTCACTCATCTTCAGGCGCGTCCCTTGTCCGTGATCATCCCGTCCTCACACCACATCGGCCATGAACTTCTCCACGCGGCGAAAGTAGAGGACTCCGCCCAGAAAGACCGCCGCGGCGACGCAGGCGGAGATCGCCACCAGGGGTTCCGGTGTCGCCCCCTGGCCCAGCAGGGACCAACGGAAGCCCTCCACGACGCCGGCCATCGGGTTCAGCGCCAACAGGAGCTGCCACCGCTCCGATATCATGTCGCTGGGATAGAACACCGGCGTCGCCAGGAGCCAGATCTGAATGAGGAACGGGATCGTATAGCGCACGTCCCGATACTGCACGTCCAGGGCGGACAGCCAGTAGCTCAGCCCCAGGGCGGTCATCACCGCCAGCAGCACAAACAGGGGCAGCGCAAACAGGGCCAGGGTGGGCGCAATACCGAAATAGAGCATCATGCCTATCAGCAGTAGGAAGGCGATGCCGAAGTCGAGCAGGCCGGCCAGCACGGCTGCGCTGGGGACAAAGATGCGGGGAAAGTAGACCTTGGTGATCAGCCGCTCGTTGACCACCAGGCTCGTGCTGGCCAGGGTAAGGCCGATGGCGAAGAGCTGCCAGGGGAGCAGGGCTGAGTAGGTGAAGATGGGATAGGGCACGTCTCCCGAGGAGATGCCCGCCACTCCGCTGAAGAAGAGGGTGAACACGACCATCATAAGGAGGGGCTGGATGACAGCCCAGGCGGCGCCGATGGCGGTCTGTTTGTAGCGCACCTTGATGTCCCGCCAGATAAGGAAATAGAGGAGCTCCCGGTTCTGCCACAGTTCGGCGAGACGGGGGAAGGTCCACCCCCGAGTGGGCTTGATCAGAACGGTGGCGGGGTGCCTGGCAGCCTCCACCTGGCTCCTCTCCCAGGCCCTTGGCACTACGAGGTCACTCACGGAACTCTCCCCGTCTGCTGCCCACGTCCGTGCGGCGCCCTCGTCCCACTCCTACATACCTGAATCCGAGGCCCACAAGGGCTTCAAGCGGCAGAGCGTTGCGGCCGTCGACGACCAGGTGGGGCGGGCGCATAGCCTGGTGAACCGACTGCCAGGCCAATCTCGAGAACTCCTCCCACTCGGTGCAGAGGACGACAGCCTCGGCGTCGGCCACAGCCTCCTCGGCGCTTGCAGCTAGGGTGACCTCCGGCGGCAATTCCCGCCTTCCTTGCTGAACCACAGGGTCATAGACCCTCACCCGCGCTCCCTCCCCCAGGAGAGCCGTTATCGTCTCCAGGGCAGGGGCCTCTCGGAGATCGTCGGTCCCCGGCTTGAATGCGAGCCCCAGGATGCCCACCCCCCGGCCGGCCAGGGAGCCCAACTCCCGCCTGAGGACACGGACTGGCAGCAGGCGCTGCCGGTTGTTAACGGAGATGACGGCCTTCAGCAGATCGCAAGCATTCCCGTTCGTAGTCGACGCGTATTCGAGGGCACGGACATCCTTGGGGAAGCAGGAGCCTCCGAAGCCAATCCCTGCGCGGAGGAAGCTGGGGCCGATCCTAGGGTCCAGCCCCAGGCCGGCGACCACGTCGTCAATGTCTGCCCCTACATGGTCGCACAAGCTGGCGATCTCATTGACGAAGCTGACCTTGGTGCTCAAGAAGGCGTTGGCGGCGTACTTTATCATTTCGGCGGTCGAAAGGTCAGTGACAACGAAAGGGGCTCTAGCATCGGCGTAGAGCTTCTTGGCCAGTTCTATATCTCGCTCACTCTCCCCGCCGATAACGATCCGGTCGGGCCAGCGCCAGTCGTGCAGGGCCTGTCCCTGCCGTAAGAACTCAGGGTTGGCGACATAGCGAACACGAAACTGCCGGGCCAGGTTGTGGCCCGTTCCCGGCGGCAGGGTGCTCTTCATGATCACCAGCGGACGCCGAGGCGAACGCTCCACCAGCCACCTCAACGCCGACCTGACGGCGGAAAGGTCGGCGCCGCCGCTCGTCAGGGAAGGGGTGCTCACCGCTATCATTGCCACCTGCGCGTCCGGCTCCTTCACATCGTCAAGCGCCTGGACGGTGAGGGCGCGAGAGTCAAGCACTACGTCGAGCAGCCGGTCAAGTCCCGGCTCGAAGAAGTCCGCCTGGCCCATCTGAAGGCTTCTTACCCGTGCGGCATCGACGTCGATGCCGAGCACTTGATGCCCCGCCTCGGCCAAGCAGGCGGCGGCGACGGAGCCAACATGTCCGAGCCCCAGAACAGCGACCCTCAAGACGCTACTCCCACCTTTGCCCTCTCCTGCGCAGGGGCCAAGCCGACCGCCAGCCAGTCGAGTTTGTCTTGAAACTCAGGCCGGTCGAAGAACCGCCAGCAGTCAAGGAGCACGGGCCTCTTCATGTTCCCCAGGAAGTCCTCCACCGTGAGCTCATTGAATTCGTGCCAGGGGGTCGCCAGTATGCAAAGCTCGGCCCCGTCAAGACAGGCGATAGCAGACTCCGCGTAGGTCACATTGTCGACCCCCGGGGCGCGCCACCAGCCGTTGACCACCGACGGGTCATAGACCTGCACCTTCGCCCCGTGCTGGACCAGGGCTGTGGCTATCTTCAGGGCGGCGGACTCCTCGGTGACATCGGTGTCGGCCTTATAGGTCAAGCCCAGGAGAGCGACCTTCTTTCCCTCAACCTCCGCCATCTTCTGCTGCACCAGGCGTACTATCCTCTCGGCCTGGTGGTGGTTCACATCGTCCGTGGTTTCACACAGCTTCGCTTGGCACCCGACCTGGCGAGCGAAGAAGGAGAGGGCCTTGTTGTCCCGAGGAAAGCACGGCCCCCCATACCCTAGCCCACCCTTCAGGTATTTCGGGCCTATCCTGGAATCAAGCCCCAGAGCCCCCGTCACCACATCGACGTCGCCCCCAGGGACATTCTCACAGAGCTCGGCCACGGTGTTGGCGAACGTGATCTTCATGGTGACGTAGGTATTGAGCGCAATCTTGGTCAGTTCCGCGTTGTAGGGCGTCATCCTGGCCATCGCAGGATCGTTGTCACAGACCCTCCGATAGATGCCGGACAGGATATCCCCCGACCGCCGGTCTGACTCCCCGATGAGAACCATGTCAGGGTTCTGGAAATCTCGGATGACGCTGCCCAAGGCGATGAACTCAGGGTTGTAGCAGAGACCGAAGTCCACGCCGCACTGTTTGCCGGAGCTACCCTCCAGCAGGGGCCTTACAGTACCCTGGGTGACTCCAGGGAGGACGGTGCTCGTCAGCGCTACGACATGGAAGCCCTCTTTGGAACGGAGGGCCCGGCCAATGCTTCCGGCTGCTGCCTCCACGAACGTCGTCGAGAAGCCCCCGGCATCGTTGCTCGGAGTGGGGACCACGATGAAGGTGACGTCCGAGTACCTGACGGCGCTGTCGTAGTCGTCGGTCGCCGAAAGGGACCTGCGGCACCGCTCCAATAGCTCCGCCAGCCCCGGCTCATGGATGGGCGACCGACCCTCGTTGACAGCCAGGACCGTCTCCGGACTGACGTCAACCCCTGTGACGTTGTAGCCCTTGCTCGCCAGGCAGGCCGCCATGGGGAGGCCAAGCTTGCCCAGGCCGACGATGGAGATCCCTCTCATGCTCGCCTCACTTTCGCTCCGTCAACAGGTGGTCGAGAGCCGCCTTGACCTCGCCACGATCCTTGTTGGCGAAATACCAGTCGATGGTGCGCCGGGCGCCCTCGACGAAGGGCACCTGAGGCTTCCAGTTCAACAGTTCGCAGGCTAATCGGTTGTCCGCCACCCGGTTCATGGGACCTGTGGGCATGTTGGGGAGGAGTTTGATCTTGGCCTCGCGGTCCGCGTAGCGCAGGATCTCCTGCGCCGCATCGATCACCCGGATGCGTTCCATGGTGCCCAGGTTGATGGCTGTCCCATCGTCAACCGTCTCTGCCGCCAAGATGGTGCCGCGCACGATGTCATCGATGAACGTCCAGTTGCGCACCTGCTCTCCGTTCCCCCACACCTCGAAGGGGTCTTGGCCGATGAAGGCCCGCGCTATCATGGCCATCACGGCATGGTCTTCTTTTGCCCTTGGGCCGTATACCGTGAAGTAGCGCAGTGACACGGCCTTGAGGCCGTTCTCGGCGGCGTAGGCTCGTAGGGTCAACTCCGCCATCAGCTTCGCCCAGCCGTACATGTTGTCCGCGTCATGGGGCTGCTTGACGATGTCTTCGCTGAGGTAGATCTCGGCATGGACATCGCCCTGCAAATGGTTGGGATAGACGCACCCTGAGGAGGCGAACACCACCTTCTTCACTCCTGCTCTCAGCGCCTCCCAGAAGACAACGCCGTCCAGCAAGAGGTTCGTGGCCGGGCCCGCTTGGTGCAGGTCTACGTAGCCTCGGCCGCCGTGGTCGGCGGCCAGATGGAATACCACTTCGATGCCCGCTGTCGCGTCCCGGGCGACGCCAGGCTCCCGCAGGTCCCCTTGGACGAACTCCACCCGTCCTTGCTCAACCAGGTGCTGGATATTCTCCATCCTGCCGGCCGAAAGGTCGTCGACCGCTCGGACCTGTGCGCCCCTGTGCACCAGGCTCTCCACCAGGTGTGACCCGATGAACGAGGCTCCGCCTGTGACCAACACCCTGCGGTTCTTCCAGTCCACGCTACTTCCTCCTACAAGCTCCAGTTCTTTCTCAGTCCCTAACCTGCTCCCAGGAGCCTGGCCAGCCTCGTGACGGCGGCCCCTGCCACCTGAGCCGCTGCGGCCGATGGGTGGATCACCAGGTGCAGGGGATTACGGTACCTGATAGTCAGGAGGATACCCATGAGGAGGGTCCAGCCTAGAGTCACTGGTACGGAGAGGTAATGCCGACCTTTGTGAGGCCGGAAGGCTGCCGTCCGTCCCCACTGCCAGCGCTCCCGCCACAAGTCCCGTATCCTCTCCCGCTGGGCGTGGTAGACCGGTGCTCCCACCCACCACAACGTCCGCCAACCTTGCTCCACCGCTCGCGCAGCGATGCCCACGTCGCCATACTCGTCATGGCCGTTGAGACGCTCCAGGCATTCCCTTCGCACCATGAAACAAGGACCCCCAATGGGCGGCTGCTCACTGCCGAACCAGCCGGCGAACAGATAGGTTGTCCCCGGCAGGCCCGATGAGCCGTTCTGAAGCCTTCGGATCTGCCTTCCGTGAAACTCCCACAGTTGAGACAGAGTCCGAGCCACCCTGGTGCTCCCCTGACCCCGCTGCCAGCATCCGAGCACTGCCAGCCGGGGGTCGGCGAAGAATTCGGCCGCCCTGGGAAGCATCCCCTCGCCTAGCCAGGCATCGCTGTCCAGGAACATCACCAGTTCGCCCTTAGCGCTGCGCCAGCCCTGATCCAGTGCCGAGTACGTGCTGTGGTATTGGCGGATGACGCTATCTCGATAGGCCTCGGTCCCCTCCTCCTGGAAGGCCATCACCTGGTAGCGGCTCGCGATCGCCAAGGTGCTATCGATGCTGTGGCTGTCTACCAGCACGGCATCACTTATGAGTCCCCCGTGCTGGTAGGGCAGCAGGGAATCCAGACAACGGCCGATCGTCCCGGCGGCATTGCGGGTAGTAATGACGACGGACACAGTCCGGCCGTCTGCCATTAGGCCGAAACTCCTTCAGCTAGGTGGTTGAGCGAGCTGTTGCCCACCCCTCGGTCCCCCGCCTCGCGCCAGTACTGCAGGGTATCAGCCAGAGTCTGCGCGAAGGGTATCCGGGGCTCCCACCCCAGCTTCCGCAGCCGAGAGAGATCTCCGACATAGATCGGGTCATCGTGGGGCCGGAGCTTGCTGGGGGAGGTCACCACCGGGACATCGATGCTGGCTATGGACAACAGCTCATGAAGGACGCTGCGTAGCGAACGCTCCTGGCCGGAACAGATCTGATAGGTCTCTCCCGGCTCGCCGCGCGCGGCAAGAAGCCACAGGGCCTCTGCGCCATCCCGGCCATCGCTGTAGTCCCGCACAGCATCCAGGTTCCCCACCTCGAGGATGTCTCGCCGGCCCTTCTCCACATCCACTACCCCGCGGGCAAAATCCGAGACGGCGTCGCCGGTCTTTCGCGGGCCGGTCATGTTGAAGGGACGCACTCGCACAATGCGAAGCCCGAAGACCCGCCAGTAGAAGTAAGCCAGCATGTCTTCGGTGACCTTGCTCACGGCGTACATGCTGGTAGGTCGAAACTCTTGCCCTTCGCGCAGCGGCATCTCGCCGGCAGAGCAGGGTCCGTATACGGCGCTGCTGCCAACAACCTCGATCAGGGCCTTGGACCCCTGCTCCCTCAGGGCCTCCAAGAGATAGAAGGTCCCGAGGACATTGGTCGCCAGCGTCAACTCCGGGTCCTGCCAGGAGACGGTCACGAAGCTTTGCGCCGCCAGATGGAACACCACGTCAGGACTGGTGGACTCCACCGCCGATCTCACCCTCGCCTGGTCCCGCAGGTCGACCTCGACCGTGGTGATCTTCCCGTCAAGATGCTTGAGGTTGCACGCGTCTTCGAACACCAGCCCCACCACATCCACGTTCTTGCTCACCAGAAGGTCAGCAAGGTGCGAGCCAAGGAAGCCTTCACAGCCGGTTATGAGGCACCTCACCGGGCTCCCCCCTCTCGGCGCGCAACAGAAGTCCCCCTGGGCGACGGCAAACCAGCCGAGCGAGCCTCAGCCGGCCCCTCCAGCCGGTCACGGTTGCGACGGGTCGACATCATCCCAGTTTCGCCCTCCGGAAGTGCTGCCCCGCGCCCATGGCCATCTGCGATGACCTCAGCTCCAACCTGCGTCTCAGAGCCCATACCGCACAACCAGCTCCTGATCCACCGCGAGACTCGTCTCTATCTCCAGCGGATCGTCTGACAACCGTTCGCCGTTCAGCGACACCGACTCCACCTCGGCGCCAGGGGGTAAGGTGACAGCCACCTTGAGAGGCGCGGCCCGCACTCCCGGCTGTTTCTGGATGAGCAGCCGGTATTCGTGAGTGGCCTGGGAGGTGTTCACGGCGGCGGGTACGCTGTAGGTGAACATGAGGACAGCCCGCGAGTCCCTGGGCAGCGGCAGGTAGCGGCCAAAGGATGCCTTGCCCACCTCATGCGTGATCTCTTCCGCTCCTGCTGGCCGACCATCGAGGGTCACCTCCAGGAGCTTGGCCTGGGGCGGGGCCAGGAGGCGCAGATAGCCGCCATAGAAGCCGTCCAGCATGTGGACCACCAGGTCCGGGTCGCGGCCGCGGGCCCAGTCGTCCAAGTCGTTGCGATAGCGCAGCATCAACTCGTTGTGGGCAGTGCCAGCCTCGTCAAGCTCGACGCGCAGGTCCATCTCCCGTTCGACTACCAGGTTCAACTTGCTGCTGTGAACGCTGGCCTCGACCGCCATCAGGTAGTCCCCCGGTCCATCCCTGACCTGGCCGGCCCAGCCCAACTCCCGCACGGAGCCCTCAACCTGGCGGTCGTTTGCGTAGAGAAGGAGATGCTTCTCTTCAGTGAGCCGATCCATCATCTCTAGGAGGGGAAGCCACTTGTCCGGCTCCGCCACCAGGGCGCGATCTACGATTTCGGAGGCGACGGCCCTAGCGAAGGCATGCTCGCCGTCCTCGGGGTGCAAGGGCTTCCCGATGCGGGCCAGGATCTCCTCCGTCGCGTTGTCGCTGTCGACTGTCACCCCGTAGCCCTCCACCTCCATCGGCCCCAGGACGGCAAGCAGCCCCTCCAACCCGACGAAGTCGACTGCGATTGCCCCGTCTACGGAGTCAGCCCCGGAGCGGTCATAGAAGAAGAGGGCCTGGCGCGCCGATAAGGGGAAGTCGGGCGACCAGTCGGCGAGAGCGAAGCTCCATGTCCAGTCCCGAAGCAAGTAGCGCTTGAGCGGTTTCGGCGGTTCGATGTACTCGCCGCCGCTGAGCGCCTGCCATCTCTGATAGAGTTCTTCAACCTCGTTGAAGGAGCGCTCAACAACCCGGCCGTCCTCAAAGGTGATGACGCCGTACGTGCCGATGAGACCGCCGCCGGGAAGGACCTCCGTGTTGTCCAGCCCCAGTACGAGATACTGCGTCCGGCCCTGGAAGCCGAGGAGATGATCGGCAACGGCGCGCCCATGACGATACCTATCGATGGATTCCTCGACACGGGCCAGCCGGGCATCAAGCTGCTGGACGAAGCTGGACAGGGGCGGCAAGATCCAGCGAGTGTCGATCCCTCTCCGCCTCTCCTGGATGACGGTAAGCCCTTCTTCCACCGCGGTCATCTGCGGTTCGATTGCATCAAGGTAGACCCCAACCTTCTCCCCCAGGGTTCCCTCGTCGTCAGCCTCGATGGCGTCTAGGGTGCGCAGGGCGGCGATGCCCTCAAGGCTCATCTCGCTGCCCTCGTAGCCGATATCGGCGAGAGCTCCGGCAGTCGAGAACTGAGGGCCTATGAGGGGCACCCAACCAACGACGCGCAAGAGCGGATCCCCGTCCAGCAGGTCGCGGGCGGAGCGGAACTTGCCGCGGGCGCTCAGCGCCTCCGATTCCGCCTCAGCCAGTGTGGCGGGGGAGGCGTCCAGGCCTTCCTGCCGCAACGCTGTTTCCACCGAAAGCAACAGGCCCTTAGCCTCCCCCATCTCGTCGTACGTGAACCACAATCGAACAGCAGTGCCCGCCGTGTAGGACACGAGGGCAACCAACACAGCAACGGCTGCCCACAGCTTGAGGCGCGGTCTCCTCCGTGAAGTGCGCATCTCGTTCAGCGCCTCCCAGTCCGCCTTCGAACGCCAGCGACGAAGGCCACGCCGATAGTGACGTACCGCAGGACTCCGCTAGCTGCGCCCGTATCTCCCATCGCCAGGGGACCACATCGCTCATCGCGCCAACACCGTCGGCTGGGCGACTTCCCTCCGAGCCAGCATCACCTGTGCGGCGTCCAGCAGGTCGGCGGCCAGATAATGCGGCCGCGCCTGGGGCTGGGCCGCCGTCTCCTGGCCCCAGCCAGTGCGGACTAGGAAGGTGGTGGCGCCAGCGCGGCGGCCCATCTCGATATCGCACAGCTTGTCACCCACCACAAACCCCTGCGAAGGCGGAGCGCCAAACCGCCGAGCCGCCATTTCCAGCATCAGCGTCCCCGGCTTGCGGCAAGCGCAGCTCTGGTCGGGCCGATGGGGACAGACGAAGATCTCGTCTACGGTCGCCCCCTCGTCGGCGAGCAGGGACAGCATCCGTTCGTTCACGCGGGAAACGGCTTCGAGGCCGAAGAAGCCGCGGCCGACGCCGGACTGGTTTGTCACCACAGCCAGCCTCAGGCCCGCGTCACGCAGCGCCCGCAGACCCGCCGCCGTCCCGGGGATAAGCCTCACCTGGGCCGGATCGGCGAGGTAGGGCCGCTCCTCGATGAGCGTACCGTCACGGTCCAGGGCCGCGAAGCTCCGCATCAGGAGCCTTCCTTCCTCGCCCGCACGGCCACTGCCTCTAGCTCCTCCATCTTGCTCAGGGCCTTGGCCGCATCATCATTGAACCCCCGCACGGTGTCCCGGCTGTATCTGTGGTCGATGAACTTGTCGAGGATAGGAGGTGGCACGGTGATAACATGTGCGCCCGCCTGAGCCGCATTCTGAACGTCAATCGTAGAGCGGATGCTGCCCACGATAATCTTGGAGGGCGAGCCCCATAGGTCCAGCCAACCGCGGACGCTGCTAATCAGCCCGGGGGCGTCTCCCCCCTCGTCCGACACGCGTCCCCCGAAGATGCTGACGTAGGTGGCGCCCGCCTTGGCCCCCAGCAACGCTTGCCCGTATGAGAGGCACGCCGTCATGTTCACTCGGACGCCTTCCCTCTCCAACTGCCGCACCACTCCAAGGCAGGGCCGGCCAAATTCGTTGATGACGGGTATCTTTACCACTATGTTGGCCGCCCACTCCGCATAGATACGCGCTTGGCGTACCATCTCATCCAGGTCATTGCTGGTGACCTCCACGCTGACCGGTCGCGGCGTCACCAGCCGGGCGATCTCTAGGGCCCGCCGCTGGAGGTCATAGCCGCCGTCTTTGAGCATGATGCTGGGGTTGGTGGTGACGCCGTCCAACACCCCACGGTCCAGCCAGCACTCGATCTCCTCCAAGTTGGCCGTGTCCAGGAAAATCTCCATCTCCGCCAGTCTCCTTACTCGCCCTCTTCCTCGATGCGTCGGCGCAGCGCCGTGCACAGCAGGTGATGAATGGCGACGTGCCATGACTCCACCAGGGGCGTCCCCAGGGGTTCCGAATCGACGGGGACGACGATGCAGACATCGGCCGAACGGGCTAGGGCGCCGCCCCCGAAACCGCTCAGCCCGATCACCCGCGCTCCCCGCTGGCGGGCGAGGGCCACCGCCCGCGGCAGGTTCTGCGACCAGGGCCCGGCGTCACCTTCTCCGGAGCCGCCGTGCACGGACAGGGCCACCAGCACGTCTCTTTCCGTGAGCCACGGCTCGAGCTGCTCCGCGAAGACGCTGGCGAAGCCGCTGTCGTTGGTCCAGGCGCTGTTGAGAGGGATGTTGTCCACCAGGGACACCGTCTTCAGACGCCGTCGCCCGGGCACGATCGTCGCTTTGGCCAGATCGCAGGCCAGGTGGGTCGCCGTGGAGGCGGAGCCGCCGTTGCCGACGGCGAAGACGACGCCTCCCCTGCGCCAGCAGTCGTAGAGGAAGTCGACTGCCCGCTGGATCTGGGCCCGGGAAAGGCCGTGTCCCACCCCCTCCATCGCCCTCAGGTACTCGTCGATGACGGTGCCCGACTGGATGACCATCTCCCCTCCCTCGCTAGAAGTTGACAAGGACCTTGGAGCCCTCGAAATCGATCCCCATGCGCATCTCTTTGAGACCCTCGGCGGTCAAGGCTTCTCGCAGGCGGCTCTTTGCACCATTGGGGCAGTAGAACATGAAGAAGCCGCCTCCGCCCGCTCCCATGACCTTGCCGCCGAGGGCCCCGTGGGACATGGCAGTCTCATACCAGCGATCCAGTTTGCTGGAGGTCACCTTATCGGACAGGCCCTTCTTGGCCTGCCAGTGCTCGTTCATCAGCATGCCGAAGCGAGTCAAATCGCCGCGGCCCAGCGCTGTCCGTATCTCTCGCCCGATGTCTTTGATCATGTGCAGCGCCTGGGTCACACGCTCGTCTTTGGCCTCCGTCGCCTTGCTCTGATGGCTAAGCACGTCGGAGGCGCTGCGCTGGATACCTGTGTAGAACACCGCCGTGTTGTTCTCCAGTTCCTGGATCACCTCCTCCGGCAGTTCCAGGGAGTAGGGTCGCACGCCTCCCTCGCGGTCGATCTCCAGGCAGGTGATGCCGCCAAAGGCTGCGATGTACTGGTCCTGCTTGCCGATGGGCTCCCCCAGCCGGTCGATCTCGATGTGGCAGGCCTCCTCCGCCAGCTCCTCCAAAGGCAGGTGCTCCCGCTTCAGGGTGTGCAGGGCGTTGAGGAGGCCGACGGTGAAGGCGCAGGAGGAGCCGAGGCCGGTGTTCGCCGGCAGATCGGCGATGGAGACGATCTCCAGGTTCTTCTCCAGGCCGGTGAACCTCAGCGCCTCCCGCACGATGGGGTGCTGCACGTCGTCCGGGCCGTCCACGATCTCCGTCTGCGAATAGCTGACCCGGATGTTGTCCTCAAAGCGGCGGTTGACCATCACGTACACATGCCGGTTAATCGCCGCGCTGACGACGAAGCCTCCGTAGCGGCTGTAGTAGGACGGAAGATCGGTGCCACCACCGCCCAGGGAGACGCGGAAGGGGGTACGGGTGACGATCATGATGGCCCTCCTGCGACGTTCAGACGGCGGAACTCCTCCAACCCCTGACGGGAGCCGATCTCGTAGAAGCGCTGCTCCGTCTCGTATGCCAGGAGTTGTCGGCGCCGTATCAGCATCTGGAAGAACTGCTCCTGGGAGAAAGGGATGCCGGGCGGGATCAGCCTCAGGGCGCGGCGCCGCAGCACGGACAGCCCCTCATTCACGTACACCATCCCCGGGAGCCGTGTCGTCTTGTCGTAGGCGGTCACATGGCCGTCGCGCACCACAACGTTGCTGCGTTCCAGTCGGTCTTCGTTGCGGTAGATCACCATCATCGCCAGGGCATCCGACTCACCAAAGCGCTTCATGATCACCCGGTAGTCCAGGAGAAGATAGGAGTCCCCGTAGGTGACGAAGAACTCCGGTGCCAGTAGCGCCTGCGCGTTCTGGATAGCGCCGGCAGTGCCCAGTGGCCCGTCACGCTCCCAGGCGTAGGTCAGGTTGACGCCGAGGTGGTGCCCGTTGCCGAAGCGCTCCAGTACCCGCTCGCCCAGGTAGCCCACGCAGAGGACGATGTCGCGCACGCCGCGTGAGGCCAGGAGCCGGAGCTGGTGCTCCAAAAACGGCTTGCCCCCCGCTGGCACCATGCACTTGGGCAGCCGCTCGGTGAGCGGTCGCAGCCGGCTGCCCTGCCCGCCGGCCAGGATCAGCATCTGCATTGCCGTATCCCCCGAACGCTCCTCCGCTCTACGAATACCGTCCGGGCGTGGTGGCGCCACTCTGCCAACACCTCAGGGTCTTGCATCCAGGTTGCCCACGGTAGCCACCACGCCCGACAACGGCACGGACGGTGATAGGGCGACGTTATGGGACATGCCTCGGTTGCGACGACTTTCGCGCTCGCCGCTCTGTTCCGCGGCTCTACGCCCTCCAGGAAAGCCGCCCAGCGTATACTGACGTCGCCTTCGTCCTCAGATTCAGTGGCCCTGGAGCGCAGCAGGGCGGAGCAATCGCGGGCCGAAACAAGAAGGGGAACCGGACCAGCGCCGGACGCTGTACCGACTCCCCTATTACTTTCGATGCCGTGATGGCGACAAGACACGAGCCGCTCCGCAAGCCTCTCCAGGGCGCAGACTACGCCCCAGGTGAACGCGAAAAAAACGGAGAGAAAGAACCGGAAAGGGGGCCTTCAGGCTTGCCGGGGCGGCTGTCCGCTTAGGTCGGCAGCAGGACGCGTAACCAACAGAGCGGCGCCGGGATTCGGCAGTTGTCGCGCGATAGTATCAAGGGCCTTCCAGCGCCAGTCAATGGTGGCATTGGTGAAAATCGTGAAGATGCCATGGCCTTCGCCCAGCACCACGGCGCCGTGCTATAATCCCGCCTGACAATGGCTCCATCCCGAAGGGCCGCCGCAGTACACCAACCCGTTGCTCTTGCCTACGCTAGCCTCCAGCTCCGCATCGTCGCCTTCCTCCTCGACATCATGGTCCTCGTGTCGTTCGGGATGCTGTTCGGGGCCGGCACCGGCGCTTACCTGGTGGTAGACAGCCACTTCAACGACGGCAACCTGTCTGACCGGGCTCCCTATGTGGCCGCTGCGGTGCTTCTGTCCTATATCCTGGCCTTCCTGCCCCTGTACCACATCCTCCTCTGGAGTTGGCGGGGCCAGACCATCGGCAAGATGGCCGTGCACATCAAGGTCCTATCTCGCGCGGGCGGGCGGGTCTCCCTGGGGCGCTCTGCCCTGCGCCTGCTGGGCTACGCGGCCTCGGCAGCGCCGCTGTTCCTGGGTATCGTCATAGCCCTATTCGATCGCGAGCGTCGCACGCTCCACGACCGTCTGGCCGATACGGTGGTGGTTGAACTGCCGTGAGCGTTCCGCCCGCGCGTGAGCCCGGCCCAGCCGCCGTCACACCGCTGATCCGGATCGCCTCTCAGTGGCTGGTCGGCACCTTGCTGGCGGTTACGCTGGCGCTGCTGTTCCTGGCCATTAACGCCGTCCAACTCAGCTCCGAGGGCGCGGGGCAGCGCTTGCTGGGGCGCAGTGTCGCCGTCAGCACCAACATCGACGCCATCCTGCCGGACCTCCAGGCCGCGCTGCGGGAAGAGGCTCAGCAGGGAGAGGCGGACCCGGTGCGCGTACCCGACTTCCCGATCCCGGTGGAGCTCTCCCGCGACGAAGCCCTCTCCCTGGAGGGGACGACGTTACGAGAGCGCGTCCTGGAGGGGGCAGCGGCTCGGCTCTACGAGGATGGCATGTCGGCCTGGGCGGCGGGCGACCCTAAGGCGGAGCAGGACATCGAGGCCATCTCCATCACAGGTGCCCTTCGGCGGGGTCTGGGTCTGATCACGGCCAAGAACCACGACCGCTTCGTGGTGGCGGCCGCCGTTCTCGGTTTCCTCTCGGCGGCGCTAGGCGTGGCGCTCCTGGCCTCGGGGCGGTCCTGGGGACGGCTCATCGCCCTCAGCATAGTGACCATAGCGACGGCCCTGCCCTCCCTGGCAACGGCGGTGGCCATCCGCTTCGGCTTTCGGACAGCACAGGAGGAGGCGGATCCGTTCGTCTCCGGCCTGCTGGACCTGGGCGTGGAGGCGATGTGGGTTCCCATACGCAACTATTTGGCGTTGACCGTGCTGGGCTTCCCGGCACTGCTGCTCACGCTGGTGTTCATCTGGGCCACGTCGCGGCAGCCTCCCCGCTCCATCGACAGCCCCGCGGCGTGAACCTGCCAAAGACGCGGGCAGTGGTCCTCAGGCCTGTCGCCGAGAGCGAGTGATAATCCGGCGACTCTTGAGCTAGAATGGGGCCGATGACCGGACAGGCGGAGAGCAGAACGACGCAGGAGACCACGCCAAAGAATGCAATCGTAGTTCTGCTGGACAGCCTGAACCGCCATATGGTGGGCGCCTACAGCGGCAAGGAGTTCCAGACCCCGAACCTCGACCGGTTCGCCGCCCGCTCGCTGCGCTTCAACAACCACTATGCCGGATCGCTGCCCTGCATACCCGCCAGGCACGACATACTGTGCGGGGCGCTGGACTTCCTCTGGAAGCCGTGGGGATCGATCGAGGTCTGGGAGGACTCGATCGTTCGGCATCTGCGCGATGCCCGTGTGGCTGCGATGCTCATCTCCGACCATCCACACCTATTCGCGACCGGAGGCGAGAACTACCACACCGACTTCACCGCGTGGCAATACGAGAGAGGACACGAGGCGGATCGCTGGAGGACGCGGCCGGACCCGAGCTGGATAGGCGCGCCGAGCTTCGGAAGGCGCCACATCCCGTACGACAACTCGCGCGGGTACTTCCGCGAAGAGGCCGACTTTCCCGGCCCGCGGACGATGGCGGCGGCCGCGCGCTGGCTCGATGAAAACGCCGACTGCCACGACCGGTTCTTCCTTTTCGTCGATGAGTTCGACCCACATGAGCCGTTCGATACGCCCGAACCGTACGCGTCCATGTACGACGACTCGTGGGAGGGGCCACATCTGATCTGGCCCCCGTACGTCGACGGGGCGATTCGTCACAACGTGCTCACAGAACGGCAGGCGCGTCAGATACGGGCTTGCTACGGGGCCAAGCTGACGATGATCGACGCCTGGTTCGGAAGCGTGATCGAGGCGATCGATCGCAACCGGCTCTGGGACGACACGGCCGTCATCGTCTGCACGGACCACGGCCACTACCTGGGGGAAAAGGACATCTGGGGGAAGCCCGCGGTCCCGGTGTATGAGCCGCTGGGCCACATCCCGCTGATGATCGCCTGGCCGGGCGTGGAAGGGGGAACAGCCTCCGCGCTGACCACGGCAGTGGACATCTTCGCCACGCTGGCTGACATATTCGGCGTGCAGCCGCGCCACCGCACCCACGGGCGATCCCTGTTGCCGCTGGTCCGGGGCGAGGCCGAGTCGGTGCGAGAGTACGCGCTGTGCGGAATGTGGGGCCGCGAAGTGCACTTGGTGGACGATCGCTGCAAGTATACGCGGGCGCCGGCCGGGGCGAACGAGCCGCTTTCCATGTGGTCCAACCGCTGGTCGACGATGCCGATACCTTGGGTGCCAAAGCTGCGCCTCCCGGCCCCCGACGACCGCGCCGTTCTGGACCATATGCCGGGCTCGAACATGCCCGTGATCCGGCAGCCTTTCCGGAAGGGCGATGCCCTACCTTATTGGGCGGTGGGGGAGTTCAGCGGCAACCACCTGTACGACCTGCATGACGACCCGGCCGAGGAGAACAACCTGGCGGGCTCGCGCGCCGAACGCGACATCGCGGACAAGCTGCGGCAGGCGCTCAAGCAGATCGAGGCGCCCAGCGATCAGTTCGCCCGGCTGGGCCTTGAGTAGTGACAGCCTCCCGCTCTCAGCCGACCTGCCGAAACACGTAGGACCGGGATAGCGCCGGGTCTCCGCAGCAGGCCTTGTGCTTGCGCCCGCTCCCGCACGGGCAAGGATCATTCCTTCCAGGCCGGGGCCGCTTCTGTGCCCCGCTGAGCTGGAGTTGCTGCTGGCAGCGCAGGTGGCTGAGGAGCCGCTCTCGGAGCGATCGGAGGTGGGGATCGGCGTAGCTAAAGAACCTCTTGTAGCCTTGGCAGAAGTAGTCGGGGGTCGCGCGCCCATCTTCCAGGGTGATGCGGTTCCTCGGGCACCCACCCTTGCAGAAGTCCTTCCACTCGCACGTCCGACACTCCACTGATAGAGGGTGCTTCTGGCCGATGAACCTGGCCCGCTCATCGCTCACCACCATGGCGCGTAGCGAGTTCGACAAGATGTTGCCGAGCCTCCAGCCCGGATGGACAAAGAAGTCGCAGGGGTACACGTCTCCGTTGTACTCAACCACGAGGGCACTAGTGCAGGAGTCTCCATGCACGCACAGCTCGCTCGGCGTGCCCAGATAGGACTGGAGGGCGCTGTCAAAGGTGCGGATAGAGATCCTGGGCTTCCCGCCTTCGTACCACTCATCGAAGAGCTGCACCAGGAACTCGCCGTAGTCCTCGGGGCTGATCAAGTAGGCGGCTGGTTTCTCCGGCTCGGTGGACTGGAAGTCCATGGCCGGTATGAACTGAATGTGGGTGAAGCCCTCGCTGCGGAAGAACTGCATCAGCTCTCGTGTCCGGTGCACGTTGTGGGGCCCGACGACACACAGGCAATTGAAGTCGACGCTGTGACGTCGGAGCACGTCGACCCCGGCCATGACCCTGCGGAATGACCCGTGGCCACCGCGATCCTTCCGTGCGACATCGTGCACCTCAGCGGGTCCGTCAAGGCTGATGCCGACGAGGAAGTTGTACTGCTCGAGAAAGCTCCCCCACGCGTCGTCGAGCAGCACCCCGTTCGTCTGCAAGGCGTTGCTGATCACCGTGCCCGGTCGCGCGTGCCTCTCCTCCAGGTCGACCACCCAGCGAAAGAAGTCAAGCCCAGCCAGCGTGGGCTCGCCGCCCTGCCAGGCGAAGCCTGCCTGGCCAGTGTCAGCGACGTAGTCCATGTACTGAGACAGAAGTGCCTCCAGCATGCCGTGGTCGATCCGCCTCCGCACGCGCGTGCCCTCTGAGGACTCGCGGTAGTAGCAGTAGCTGCAGTCAAGGTTGCAGTCGGTGGACACTGTCTTGAGCAGGACGGAGAGCGAAGGCACCTGTCCCTCCCCGCGTGAGCGGCGCGTAGTCAACTGGAGAAGGTCGGCCGCATTATCGTTGGTACCCGGCCGGCGGTCAATTGCAGGGACTGACCTGCGGGAGCGCACGCCGGTCTCGATGGTTCCCGTTATCCGCCAGCCGCTCCGCAAGTGCAGCTTGCTACTGCGAGATGCCCAGGATCTCATCTGGGTCTGCAGGGTTATGCCCGCCTCGTCCTTTCTCATGTGTGTACATACATCTCACGATTTGCCTCCCTTCGGCGTCTTGTGATACCGTAAGCGCTACTAGCCCCTGCGAACCGCCCCGCGGGCAGGGCTGAAGCCCGGCAGCCACATCCTCGAGCGGTAGAAGGAGCCCACCGTGAGCGCGAAGGACGTCTACGAGATAGGCGAGATACCGCCCCTTGGCGCCGTCCCCAAGCAGATGTACGCGCAGGTGATCCGCGAGGAGCGCTTCGGGGAGCCGCAGCAGGCATTCCAGGTGGAGAAGGTGGACGTGCCCTCCCTGAAAGCGGATGAGGTCCTAGTATTCGTAATGGCGGCGGGGATCAACTACAACAACGTGTGGGCCAGCCTGGGCGTCCCCGTGAACGTCGTCAAGGTGCACGAGCGTGAGGGGGACCCCTCCGGCTTCCACATCGGCGGCAGTGACGCCTCCGGCATCGTCTACGCCGTGGGGGAGGACGTCACCAACGTCAAGGTGGGAGACCGGGTAGTGGTTCATGCGGGCTCGTGGAACAGGGATGACCCGCACGTCCTGGCGGGAGGCGACCCCATCGTGGCGCCTAGCGCCCGCATCTGGGGGTATGAGACCAACTGGGGCTCCTTCGCCCAGTTCTGCAAGGCGCAGGCCCACCAGTGCCTGCCCAAGGCGCCGCAGCTCACCTGGGAGACGGCCGCCGCGCCCACACTGGTCGGTATGACGGCCTACCGGATGCTCCACGGCTGGCCGTCCAACACTGTCAAGGAGGGCGATGTCGTCCTGATCTGGGGCGGATCCGGCGGTCTGGGCTCCATGGCCATCCAGATCGCCCGCGAGGCCGGGGCCATCCCGGTGGCTGTCGTCTCCAGCGAGAGCAAGTTCGAGTTCTGCCAGCGACTGGGGGCCAAGGGCTGCATCAACCGCAAGAAGTTCGACCATTGGGGCATGCCCCCGCACTGGAAGAAGACCGAAGCGGCCGGCCGCTGGGCGGAGGGCGCCCGCGCCTTCGGCAAGGCGCTCTGGGACGTCGTGGGAGAGCGCAGGAGCCCGGCCATCGTCTTCGAGCACCCGGGGGAGGACACGATCCCCACGTCCATTATGGTGTGCGATAACGGCGGCATGGTGGTGACCTGCGCCGGCACCACCGGCTTCAGCGCCGTGGTGGACCTGCGCTACCTGTGGATGCGGCAGAAGCGGCTGCAGGGCTCCCACCTGGCCAACGACGAGCAGGCGGCGGCCTTCAATCAGATGGTGATCGACGGCAAGATCGACCCCTGTGTCTCACGCGTCTTCTCCTTCGAGGGGATCCCGGAGGCCCACCAACTGATGCACGAGAATCGCCACCCGGCGGGGAACATGGTGGCGCTGGTGGGCGCCCCGCAGGAGGGTCTGACGGACCTGCCGTAGGGCCGGCCTGGATATTCCCTGACGCGTCAGGACATGGGAGCGGTGGCGGAGATCAGCAAAGGGGCAGGAACACTCACGCCTTTCTGCTGCGCTGTGGAAACGCGAAGAGCGCTCCCTGGAGGATCTGCGTCGCGTAGGTGCTTCGCGCCAGTGTCAGGTACAGACCGCGTACTCCCCCCACTTGCCGACGGTGCTCCCTGGCGTGTTCTTCTGACCAGAAGAATACGGATCTTCGTCAGAATGCGTCGGTGATGCATCGATCGGCCAGTTTGGAGAAGTCCATGATTGGCACGAAAGCCAGGGGATCAGCCTCTTCCTCCTCGACGCGACATCCCAGTTCGCTGTCTATTTCCATGTGCATCGCCCGAGAGCAATGCTCGCACTCCGTTGTGATCGCAACCGTTAGGGGCTCTCCTCGTAATCGCCCTTGCACGAAGGGCACCGCGAACGCGTCGATTGCTCAGGCTGCGTACACTTCCTCTCCAGTGCTGAAGGTAACATGGTGCGGCGTGCTTTCCACAGTCACCGGATACGCCCAGGCCACCGCTCCCTGTGTGTTCCTGCACACGAAAGTCATGTGCTTCTCCAACTCATCCAGAATGTTTCTGACCCTAGCGACGGGCAGATTCAACTCTTCTGCAATGAATTCCGGTGACATGGGCTCACCAACATGGGGAAGTTCTCTGACCGCGAACTCGCGGACAAGGTGATGCTCCTCGGACATGAAGTCAAGTCCTGCCGTTGTCCTCCGCGCACCCTTGTGAATCTGCCTCTGCCAGAGCATGCGAGGAATCGGGATTGGAATCATGTGTCGCCAGAGTCCGATCAGCAGTCTGTCAGTCACGGACATACCTCCTAGTGGCCTTCGTGGAGAGTTGCCTTATTGAGCCGCTGAGCCCGGCGGTGGCAGAGACCTTGGCCGTGATCGACCGCCAGCCGAGGCCCCGGCCTCCAATCTTACGGGCAAGAGTATCCGGGGCGAGCGTTGTGGTGTCAACTCCTTGCCGCGTCCCTGCCTACCGGCAGGCAGGCCTGACCGGCTGCTCTCGACCGTCTCCCGTAGTCGCCGAGCGCTAGAAGAATGGAGCCGGTACGCGCTATGCTAGGGCGGCGACAGGTCTGCGACGCCTGTAGGGAGGTGGACGATGGCTGAGCCGGTGAAGGCGGTGGTGATCGGGGCGGGCCTACGGGGGCGCGACACCTACGGTGCTTTCGCTCTGGCCAACCCGTCGTTGCTCCGGATCGTGGCCGTGGCTGAGCCCGACCGGGAGCGGCGATCGGCCTTCGGCCGCGCCCACGCCCTTCCCGACGAGCGCTGCTTTGATGATTGGCGGGTGCTGCTGGGTCAGCCGGCCCTGGCCCCTGTGGCCATTGTCGCCACGCCAGACGACGCTCACGCTGAACCGTCCCTGGCCGCGCTCACCGCCGGCTACGACGTGCTTCTGGAAAAGCCTATCGCGCGCGAACCTGCAGCCTGCGTTCGTGTGGTCGAGGCGTTTGACGCCGCCGGGCGAAAGCTGCAGATCGGCCACTGCCTCCGCTACGCGCCCTTCTACGCAACGATCCATGAGATCGTCGCCTCTGGCCGCTTGGGTGAAGTGATGACCATCTCCATGGCAGAGAACGTGGCCTACTGGCATATGGCCCACAGCTTCGTGCGGGGCAAGTTCCGCTCGACAGCTAATTCGGCACCGATGCTCCTGGCCAAGTCATGCCATGATCTGGACCTCATGGCCTGGTTCGTCGGCGGCCCCTGCTCGCGCGTTGCCTCGTTCGGCTCGCTGCGCCACTTTCGGCCGGAGAGCGCTCCGGCGGGCGCGCCCGAGCGCTGTACGGATGGCTGCCCTGTGGAGGAGTCCTGCGTCTTTTCGGCGCCCCGCTTCTATCTGCGGTCATACCCGTCCTGGCCCTGGTCCGACGTCTCCCTGGCGGAGGACATCGAGAGCCGCCGCCGCGGTCTGGAGACGGGCCCCTACGGCCGCTGCGTCTACCGAGCCGGGAACGATGTCGTGGATCACCAGGTTGTGTGCCTGGAGTTCGAGGGCGGCGCCACAGGGACATTCGCCATGCATGGCTTCGCAGCAGCGCCCCTCAGGACGATTGCTCTGAGCGGGACGCAGGGCGAGCTGGTGGGCGCGTTCGAGCGGGGCGAGATCAGGGTTCTTCCCCACGGAGGGGGCACCGCCGAAAACATCCGGGTGCCGTACACCCCCGTCGGGCATGGAGGAGGCGATGAAGGGCTGTTGCGCCATTTCCTGCAGGCGATGCAGCGGGACGCAGCGGATCAACTTCTCGCCTCTGGGCAAGCGTCCCTCGAGAGCCATCTCATCGGCTTTGCGGCCGAGCGAGCGCGGCTGGAGGGGCGAATGGTCGTCATGGCTGACTTTCGTGCGGCGGTTCAGGCTGCCCTGTCGACGGGAGAGTCCGTGCCGGGTCCCACCTAGCCGGCGTCGGGCGGCCCCGCGGCGCTGGTCATCGTGCTGCTGATCCTGTTTGGCCTGGCCAGGCGAAAGCGCAGAAGCCCCGAGGCCTAGATTATTCCCGCCGAGACCAAGTGAAAGAAGTTGCGCTACCCTATTGACTTGCTATGTCCAAGCAGATACACTCAGTTAGTATCACCTAACGTCTCCTTTCGCCCCGCGCATACAACAGGGCAGAGGATAAGTGAATTGAGGATGTTCAATGGGCGTCATCATCACCGATGAGCTGGTCAAGGCGATTGGACGGGAACGTCATGAGGAGGCCAGGCAGGCGCGGCCCCACATGGGAAGATTCCCTGAGCCCGCGAGTGTGCTCGGTGGCTGGAGGCGTGTGGGGGAGCAGGTGGCCATGTGCCTAAGCAATCGGCGAAGCGAAGGCACACCCAGCCAGCGGGTTCACTAGGAATCCTGAGGGAGCCGTGTTCGTGCGCCGCCTGTCCCGCAAGGCGCAGGTGCTGGGGCGGCAGCCTGCCGCCCAGCGGCTGGAGGCGGTCGCTGTGTCGACACCGACATCATGCTAGCCACCATGACGTTTCGCCGAGGTCTTTCGGCTGGTTGGAGGGCGTGTATGTAGCAAGTGCATTCGTGGCGAGCAACGAGCAGATCAACGTGGTGCCCGACTAAGGGCTCAATCAAAGGAGGTTCGCGACCATGACCCGACAAGAGGTTTACAGCCAGATCGAAGAGGTGTTCGGCCTGGTTCCCAGCATGTTCAGGGCCGTTCCGGACTCGTCTCTGGCGGCCGAGTGGGAGCTCTTCAAGCGCGTCCAGCTTGAGGACGGGCCAATTCCAAATAAGTACCGCGAGCTCATCGGCGTGGCCATCGCGGGGATCACGAAGTGCCGCTACTGCGCCTTCTACCACACGGAACTCGCCAAGCTGAACGGCGCCACCGAAGCCGAGATCGAGGACGCCGTTCACTACGCGAAGTCCAGTGCGGGCTGGAGCGCATACGTGAACGGCCTTCAGCTCGACTATGACGAGTTCAAGGCTGAGGTCCTCCAGGCCTGCGAGCACGTGCGTCGAGCCCATCTCGCAAAGGTGTAGCCAGACACATGACCCTGGCGGGGCCGGGTACCGGCCCCGCCAGCCTCTTGGTTCAGAGAAAGGAGTCCATCATGCCACACATGACCCTGTTCCGCTTCAAGGCTCTGCCTGGGAGACGGCAACCCGTCCTCGACCACTTCGAGAAGTGGGAGCGCGACGAGAAGCCGAAGGCGACCGGATTCGAGCAGTCGATCCTGGTCACCAGCAACGTCGACCCCGACGAGTTCATGGGGGTTGTCCGCTGGGACAACAACGGGAACTACGTGAAGAACTCGAATCGGCCGGAGCAGGACACTTGGTTCCGCGACCTGCGGTCCAATCTGGTCGCCGACCCGGAGTGGTTCGACGGCACGCTGGAACGGGAGTCGATGGCCTAGGACCGCGCGGCGAGGGCAGCAATAACGTTGCAGGCTGTCAGGGCCAGGGTCACGTCAAGCGACCAGTACCTTTGGGAACGGAGGATATCGAATCATGGTAGCGCCCCAGGCCACCAAAGCCACGACCCTCAACGAGCAAACCGTTCAGGAATTCAAGGCAGCCCTGCGTGGCGAGCTTCTGGCCCCAGGCGATGAGGGATATGATGCCGCGCGCAGAGTCTGGAACGGAGTGATCGACAAGCGCCCGGCCCTGATCGCCCGCTGCATCGGCGTCGCCGATGTCATGAGCGCTGTCCGGTTCGCCCGTGACCAGGGACTGCCTGTCGCTGTCCGCGGCGGGGGCCACAACGTGGCCGGTACCGCCATGTCGGACGGAGGGCTCACCATCGACCTCTCCGAGATGAACAGCGTCCGGGTGGATCCTGTCTCCCGGACGGTTCGTGCGGAGGGCGGAGCGCGCCTCGGAGACCTGGACTGGGAGACGCAGGCCTTTGGACTGGCGGTCCCCGCCGGCGTGGTCTCGGATACGGGCGTCGCCGGCCTGACCCTGGGCGGGGGACTGGGCTGGATGCGCAGAAAGCACGGACTGAGCTGCGACAACCTGGTCTCGGCGGACATCGTGACGGCGGACGGCCGGCTGCTGACCGCCAGCGAGAAAGAGAACGCCGATCTCTTCTGGGCGCTGCGCGGCGGCGGTGGTGGCTTCGGGGTGGTCACCTCGTTCCAGTTTCGGGCGCAACCCCTGGGGCCCGATGTGTTCTTCAGCGCCGTCTTCTACCCCTACTCCCAGGCGCGGGAGGTTCTGCGCTCCTTCCGCGAGTACGCGGATGACGCACCAGACGAGGTGAATCTGGTGGGCGTCTTCGGCACTATCCCCAGCAGCGAGCCGTTTCCTGACGCCATTCACGGGGAGAGGTTCCTTGCGCTCGTGGGCGCCTACACAGGATCCCCCGAGGACGGCCAGCGGGTGCTGCGGCCCGTGCGGGAGTTCGCCAGCCCTCTGGCGGACTTCAGCAGCGTGATGCTGTACGTGGAAGCCCAAAAGTTCTTCGACGAGGACTATCCCAGCGGCCGCCGCTACTACTGGAAGTCCCTCTATCTGGAAGACCTCAGTGATGAAGCCATCGATGGTGTCCTGGGGCACGTGGCCACGTGCCCGTCCCCGCTGACGACGATCGACCTGTGGCTGCTGGGAGGCGCCATCAGTCGCTCCCGCCCCGACACGGCCTTCGTGCACCGAGAGGCCCCCTATATGCTCACGTTCGAGTCCAACTGGGACGACCCAAAGGACGACGAGATGAACATCTTCTGGACTCGGTCAGCGTGGACCGACATGCAGCGCTTCTCTACGGGCGGGCTGTACGTCAACTTCCCCGGGTTTGAGGAGGGAGGCGAGAGCCATCAGAGGTCCGCCTACGGCGGCAACTATGACCGCCTAGCCGCTCTGAAGAACAAGTACGACCCGACTAACCTCTTCCACGTGAACGGGAACACCAAGCCAAAGGTTTGACTTCCCGACTCGGGGAAGAGTCAGGACATTGCCGTGTCTCCCGCGGCGACTATCCCCAAGGCCCAGCGCGAGTGAAAGGAGCGATCCTACAGTGCCCAGGAACCAAGTAGAAGTAGCAGTGGGTGTCCGTGATCCAGTGGCGAAGTCCACCGAAGATGTCCTCGACCACCACCTCCAGGCCTTCGAGGCAGGAGACCTGAGCGGCATCCTGCAAGACTACACGAATGACTCAGTCATGATAACCCCCGATGGCACGGTTCTGCGCGGCTCAGTGCAGATGGCGCCACTGTTCGAGGCGTTCATCGCGGAGTTCAGCAAGCCAGGCGCTTCCTTCAGAATGGGCCAGAGGGTCATCGATGGGGAGACTGCCTACATCACCTGGTCAGCAGAGACGGCGGATAACGTTTACGAGCTAGGGACGGACACGTTCTGGATTCATGACGGCAAGATCTTGGCTCAGACCTTCGCTGTGAAGGCGACCCCGAAGCGATAGGCATACGACTTCGACAGCGGGTAGCCTCGGTGGAGCAGCGGGCGCCGGTCAGCCGCTCCACTGGGCGGGCGAGGCGGGAAGGCGATGCGCAGGCTGCCTTCAGGTAGTCAACTACTGCTGAGCGGGTTGCCATTCGTTGATTCCGGACCCTGAGCGCACAGCTTGGAACGGTCAGGGCCACTCAGTGATAGCCAGCGACACCCCGAGCCAGAAGGAGGACGACGATGGCCTACGTCGTAGCATGCCGGGACACCGGGACTGACTGCGATGCCGTCCTGCGTGCCGACACGATGGTGGAGTTGCAGGAGAAGCTAGCTGCTCACGGCAAGGAGGCGCACGGCATGGACGTCGCCACCATGCCGGAGGACCAGAAGCAGAAGCTGATGTCCCTGATCAGGCACGAGTAGTTCAGCCTGCTACGCTCTCGCTGAAGGGCCACGCCGCTACGTTCGTCACTGATCGCCAGGCCTACATGTCCAACCTCCGGGAGATCGGCCGGGCATTTCGCGATGTTTTCGGCGGTCATTTCCCGGCGATGACGTTCCTTGTCGTGAGCGGTCTTTTCGTACAAGAGGCACTTGTCGAGATCGATGGTGTGGCGACCATACGATCAGGTTGAGGCTTGTGATCTAGTCTGTGGGGCATAGACCTAGCCCGCCGCATAGATGAGCCGGGGGAGCCTCGCATATCCCGGCGCTGCAAGAAGGCTCGTCCTTTGACTGCCCTCCCCCTCGGCGCTATGCTTTCTGCGCCAGGAAGGGCGGTTGCCGATGGAACCCCAGATCCGCTTCTGTCCCCGCTGCTCTGGAGAGCTCACGCCGCGTGACCAAGACGGCAGGACGCGCCTGACCTGCCGCTTCTGCGGCTATATCTTCTATCGAAACCCGCTGCCGGGGGTCGCGGTTGTGCTGATCGAAGGAGGGCAGATCCTCCTCGTTCGCCGCCGGAGCTCCCTGTTCGACGGCATGTGGTGCATACCCTGCGGATACGTAGAGATCGATGAGAGCGTGCAGGCGGCGGCCCGTCGCGAGTTCCGCGAGGAGACAGGCCTTGAGGTTGAGGTGGGAGGGGTCGAATTCGTCCACTCCAGCTTCGAGGTGGCTCATCGACCGGTGCTTGGGATATGGTTTCGGGGCCGCGTCGTCGGCGGCGAACTGGCCCCTGGCAAGGGTGTGAGGGAGCTGGCGTTCTTCCCCCTTGACGCCGCTCCTGCGGAACTGGCTTTCGAAGGCGATAGGCTGGTCATTGACATGCTCCGGCGAGAGGCATGTGAACGTGGCGTACCGTAGCGTGAGAACGACTGCTCAGCGGTAGGTGGCGGGCTGCTGGCGAATGATGTCCGATAAAAGCATAGCGGCACTGGCGCAGGTCTTTCGTTGGTTCGGCGACGACTGCCATGGCGAGTCGCCGCTCTACGAGCGGTTGTCGTACGCAGTGGCTGAGGATCCTGAGATCATCGGCTTGGCCGCCTACAGCTCTCCTGGACAACCACCGCCGAATATGCTTTTCGGCTCAGTTCACTATCTGCTGCTGGCCGGCGCGGACCATCGGCTCAAGGACTACTACTCTGACCTGTCACCATCCGCAAAGCCACCGAGTAGGGCCTATGACGCCTTTCGCGATTTCTGTCTGGGACATCGGGAGGAAGTGACGCAACTGATCTCCACGCGCCTGGTACAGACGACCATCGTGCGCCGTTCCGCCTGCCTGCTGCCGGCGTTCGCGGTTGTGTCAGCACTGGGCGGCGATCGTCCCCTCGCTCAGATTGAGATAGGGCCAAGCGCCGGTCTTAATCTCCTTTGGGAACACTATCGATACGACTACGGCTCGCGTGTGACGTGGGGTTCCCCTGAATCGCCAGTGCGCTTATCCATCGACCTTCGGGGCGAGGTAGCCCTGCCGAAGCTATCGTCCACCCTTCGGGCGCCGGGGGCCGTCGGTGTCGACCTCAATCCGGTCGACGTTGAAGACGATGACGCGGTGATGTGGCTCCGCGCCCTGGTCTGGCCGGAGAACGTCGAGCAGCGGGACCAACTGCTGGCGGCCATCAAGGTCGCGAAGGAGCACCCGCCACGCCTCTTGAAGGGGGACGGCAGTGAGCTATTGCCGGAGCTTCTTCAGGGCGCCCCACCGCAGGCTGCCCTGTGTGTGTTCGCTACGCACACGCTCAATCAGTTTCCTGCCGAGGCTCTGCGTACCTTGCTGAAGACGATGCAGAGCTTCTCCGTGTCTCGCCCGCTGTATTTCGTCTCGATGGAGCAAACCGGTGGTGCACACTCTGAGCTGAGGCTCACTCTCTACGAAGGCGGCACACGAGAGATCGTGCATCTGGCCAACTGCAATCCGCACGGCCGGTGGTTGGAATGGCTCCGAGCGGGATGACGGGCAGCGCCCAGGGGCTCGACGAGCCCTCGCGGCTGTTCGTGGTCAGGTCGATGGGAGTAGCCTTGGCGCAGGACTATCAGTGTGAGGAGTGACCGATGAAGGAGATACCCGCGCCCATCACGTCGCCGCCCGATAGGGAGGAGTTGGCCGCCCGTCTGGGCAACGTAAGGAGCCTTATGCGCGAGCGGGGCCTTGACTACTACGCCTCTTTCGATCCGGTGAACATCTACTATCTGACCAACTTCGCGAACGTCGTCCACGAGCGCCCCTTCATTCTCGTGATCCCGACAGAGGGAAAGCCGACGATGGTGGCCCCGGCCCTGGAACTGAGCCATGTCAGGGCGAGAACCCGTTGCGAACTGGAATTCGTGGCCTACCATGAGTTCCCGGCACCGCAGGGGAAGAACTGGTGGGACCGCTATCGCCCGCTCATCCCGGACGATGCGCGGGTGGGGATCGAATCCGGTATGCCGGTCGGGATCGCGGAGAGGACACCGGGAACCAAGGTGGTGGAAGACATCATCGAGGAGGTGCGGATCGTCAAATCCGACTACGAGATAGGTCGGAACGTCCACGCCTGCCAGGTCGTCAGCATGGGCCACGAGAAGCTGCTGGAGATCTGCCGTCCCGGGGTGTCGGAGCTGATCCTATACAGTCAGGTCTCACAGGCCATGATGGCCAAGATCATCTCGGATATACCTAATGCCAACCTGATCGTCTCAAGGGTCGTAGGGGCGGTCTGGCCACCGACGTTGTCTCACGACCCGCATCTCGTTCCGACTCCATCCACCCTGATGGAGGAGGGCGGACCTCACGTCTCCATCGTGTTTGCCCAGGTGGACGGCTACGGTGTGGAGCTGGAGAGGACCTTCTTTCTTGGTAGGGTTCCGGAGGAAGCGAAGGCTCCCTTTGGGGTCATGTTCGAGGCCCGAGCCCTGGCATACGATCTCGCGAAGCCGGGAGCCGTCATGAGCGAGATTGACAGGGCGGTCAGGAAGGTCATCGCCGATGGGGGATATGGCGATCGAATCCTCCACAGGACGGGCCACGGTTTCGGCATCACGGGCCACGAGGCTCCATACATAGCCGAAGGCTACGACCGGGAGCTTGCCCCCGGCATGCTGGTCAGCATCGAGCCCGGAATCTACATGCCCGGGCTCGGCGGTTTTCGGCACTCTGATACGCTATTGGTGACGGATGACGGATGTGTCAGCTTGACGCAGGCCCCGGAGCGACTGGACGAGCTGACCCTGTCCGTGTAGGAGCCGCTTTGCAGTCTCGTGACTGGCGTGAGTATTCTGGTTCCCAACCCGGAACGGCGGGCATAGGAGGAGTCGATGGCTACCATTACACTAGTGCTGGCGGACGCACCCTACGGAAAGCAGCGACCATACACCGCGCTCAGGTTCTCGCTGGCGGCTCTCAGGGAGGGGCACCAGGTGAACCTGTTCCTCCTGGAGGACGGCGTGTTCGTGGGCAAGAGGGGACAGCAGCCAACGGACATGCCCGTGGGTGATGCGGGCATGCCCAACTGCGAGGAGATGCTACAAGCAGCGATTCAGGAGGGCCTCAAGGTCAAGGCGTGCGCGGTCTGCTCCGTAGAGCGAGGACTCGCGTTGGACGAGGTCACGGATGGCGTTGAACGCGGCTCCATGGTTGACCTGGTGAACTGGGTCATAGAGAGCGACGGGAGCGTCTCCTTCTAGGCGTGTCGGCGACACGATGGTAGTCTGTAGGGATAGTTGACATGGTCAATGATATATACAACAATGTCCCCACAATGAGCGACGTTCGCTACTCTGAGCCCCATCGCGAAGACGATGCGTCACGTTTTCTGAAGGAGCTGATTCACACGTATCAGTCGCTTCGGAACGCCTTTGGCCGGGCCGTCGGCATTAACTCTTCGCGGCTGTCCGTCATGCACGTCCTGCACGACTCTCAGCCGCAAGGAATCGGTGTCCTCGATATGGCCCGCAGCCTTAACGTGAACGCGGCGGCGGTCACGCGGCAGCTCAAGGAGATGGAGGTCGAGGACCTGATCAAGCGCACGGCGGACCCCCGCGACCGCCGCCGGAGCTTCGTAAGGCTCACACCAAAGGGACGGCGGCTGCTGATGCAGATGCACGTACGAGGGCACGAGTTTGAACGAGAGCTCGTGGCCGGCATTCCGCAGGATCATATCACCATCGCTTTGCGCGTGCTGGAGCAGACACGCGCCGCCCTCAATGGGCCGCGTCAAGGCCTTCCCTGGCGGCGCGGTGGGCCGGCCGGGCGCCTGGCGTAAGCAGGAGGTCAAGTGATGTCTGAGCGGATTAGCAAGGTGGCAGTCGTCGGCCTTGGGAGAATGGGCGCTGCCATCGCCCGCAACATCATTAAGGCCGGCTTCGATGTCGCCGTGTACAACCGGACGGCGGGGAAGATGGGGCCGCTGGTGGCGGCGGGCGCCCGGCCGTCTGCGTCGCCTCGGGAAGCGGCCATCGGTAGAGATGCCGTCGTTACCTGCCTCTTCGATGACGCCTCGGTCTTCGACGTCATCCACGGCGAAGATGGTCTGTTGGCGGGCCTTCCGAGAAATGCCATTCACGTCGGCACTACCACAGTGTCGCCTCGGGCCGCCAGCAGACTGGCCGAGATGCACGCGGATCACGGCAGCCAGTACGTTGCTGGGCCGGTCGTGGGCAGGCCTGACGTGGCAGGGGCCGGTCAGCTTCTGACGCTGGTTGGCGGCGACGCAGAGGCTATCTCCCACGCCGAGACGCTGATCAAGACCTACGCACCAGTCATCATGAACGTCGGCCAGCGGCACAGCGTGGCCAACAGCGCGAAGCTGGCAGTTAACTTCATGGTTTCAGTATTGATCGAGCTTATTGGCGAAGTGCGGGTTTTCGCGGACAAGAGTGGGTTAGACCCCAACATCTCACTCACCCTCGTCTCCTCGATGCTTGGCCCGCAGGCCCTGAAAGACTACGCGAAGCGCATCTTCGACAGGAGCTTCGACGAGGTGGGCTTCGATCTCCTGTCCGGCATAAAGGACGGGCATCTCATCATGGAAGCCGCCGAGGAGGTGAGGGCGCCTTTGAGCTTGGGGGCAGTTCTCGGCGAGAAGTACATAGCCGCTGTCGCCAACGGCCTGGGTGGCAAGGACTGGAGCGCGGTCACCGAAGTCACCCGGATGAGCGCGGGTCTCCAGTAACGCAGAAAGGGAGAGAACATCATGTCGCTAACCCAGTTTGTCCCGAGCCCGAAGTTTGAGGACTACAAGGAGCAATTCAAGGAGCACTTCAAGCTAGAGCGTCGCTCCGACGGAGTTCTTATGGCCCAAGCCCACACATTGGGCGGCCCGATTCAATTGAGCGTTGAGAATCACCGTGCGCTTGGCCAGCTACTCAAAACGATCGGCGCCGACCCGGAAAACGAGCTGCTGATTCTTACCGGGACGGGGGAGCATTTCATGATGCAGATCGATCCGGAAGGATTTGCCCTCGAAAAGGAAAATCTGCAGCATTGGGCTTACGAGTACGCCTACAAAGACGGACGGAGAAATGTCAGTGCGCTGATCAACGACCTCGAGATTCCGACGATCGGCGTACTCAATGGCTCGGGCGGGCATGCCGAGGTCTGTCTCATGTGCGACATCACCATCTGTTGCGAAGACGCGATTATTTTCGACCCGCACTTCAATATGGGATCGGTTCCCGGTGATGGCATTCACAGTTGTTTCTTGGAGCTGCTGGGTGTCAAACGCGCTGCATACGCTCTGTTTAGCGGTCAACCAATCGACGCCAAACTGGCTCTGGAATACGGGATGGTCAACGAGGTTGTCCCCAGAGATCAGCTTCTTCAGCGCGCTTGGACTCTTGCCGACCATATCATGGCCCAGCCGCGGGTGACCCGACGCCTGGCAACGCAGATTGTTCGGCGTCCGTGGAGAAGGCGAATAACCGATGACCTCGACGGGGGATTTGGCATCCAGATGTTTGGCCATCTCGCCAAGAACGAGGCCATCCACAGCCAAGAGCGAGCTGCAGCGGCGGCAGCTGCTGCCGAGAGAGTCAAGCAGGAAAGCTCTGACTGAGCATCTCGTCAAGACTGGCACAACGGGGGCAGTCCTTGATTTGAAAGGAGTGACCGGGATGGGCGAGACTACGGGCGGAGAACTTCTCCTCAGGAGCCTCCATGCAGAGGGCGTGAAGTATGTCGGGGCGATCCCGGACGGGACGTACATGATCTTCCTCGAAGCGCTCGAGCGGCTCGGGCCCGATCTTGGCATGCAACTGCTCGTACCGGATCACGAGGCGGCGGCCGCCCACGCGGCGGGCGCCAAGTAGGCGACGGGGATCTCGACGCAGAAAAGGGGACTGTCCCAAATGCGACCTACATCGGTTGTCCTCCAGGCCGTGCTCGCCGGGGCGATCGCGACCGCAATCATGGACGCTGCCGCAGTGATCGGCCGCAAGTCTGGCGCGGTTCCAAATGAAGACCTCGGCGTGAGCCAACTCGGGCGCTGGATTGGATACATGGCGCGAGGTAAGTTCACACATGAGCGACTCGCACACGCGCCCGAGCTCCCAAATGAGCGACCGCTTGGGCTTCTCGTGCACTACCTCATCGGAATAGCCCTGACCGGTGGCTACCTGGCGCTACTTCGCAGGAACAACGCCGCACCGAATTTGACCACGGCAGTCGCCTACGGCGTGACGACTGCCGTTCCTTCACTACTCACCGTCTACCCAGCCTACGGGCTCGGCTGGTTTGGGCTGCGGGCAGAGCGAACGGGTGCGCTCATCCGGACGGGCCTCATCGGACACACGATATTCGGCTTGGGGATTTGGGTCGGGACCGCTGCGGCCGGCGTGGTGCACTGGGTAGTGGAAGGCGACAGGACCGTCTGCTTCTAGGCTGCCCGCCTACCGCTGCGGCACGTCGTGCATGCTGTCCACCATCGCCACCATCACGCTCCTCACCATCTCCTGCAACTGTGGGACGCCTTTAGGAAGGCCGCCGTAGATCGCGCCCGTCGCGGGCTTCTCTCGCGGCGGGTTCTTCGCGTACTCCACGGCTTCCGCGAGGTCCTTCGCGAACGCCTCCACTACGCCCGGCTGCGTCTGCGGGCGCGTCACGCACATGTGGACCGCGTTCGGATACTGCAGGCCGTTGAAGCGCCAGTCCCGTTCCTTCATGAAGTCGTTCACGTGGTAGATGTCGAACACGTCCGACGTGAACGCGAAGCAGAAGGTAGGCTCGCCCATGATCCGGAGCTCCGGGTGGCTTCGGACGGCGTCCTGCATCGCGAATGCGCTCTCGAAGATCTGCTTCGCGTAGCGCAGATAGCCCTCCCGGCCGAGGCTCGCCATCGAGGCCCAGGTGGCGGCGAGCAGCCCGCCTGAGCGGCTCCCGGCGATCCCGGGCGAGAAGTATTTGCCGCCGGGCCACTCGGGGCTCAGGAAGTACTCGTACTGTCGGAGCGACTTGTCCCGATAGAGGATGGCCGACGTCCCTTTCAGGCCGTAGCCGTACTTGTGGGTGTCTGCGGAGATACTGGTCACGCCCGGCAGGCGGAAGTCGAACACGGGGATGTCGTAGCCGAGCTCCTCGCCCCAGGGCAGGATGAAGCCTCCCAGGCAGCCGTCGACGTGGAGCCCGATATCGTGCTTCACGGCGAGTCGGGAGAGCTCTTCGATGGGGTCAATCGTGCCATAGGCGTAGTTGCCAGCGGATCCGACGAGGGCGATGGTTCGCGGGGTGATGTGATCGCGGACGAAGTCCACGTCCACGAGCGTCGTCTCCGCGTCCACGGGCGCGTAGACTATCTCGATCCCGAACAGGTGGGCGCCCTTCTGGAAGGCCGGATGGCCGGTCTCCGGCAGGATGATCTCTGGCTGGGTGACCTCGCGCTCCTGCCGGTACTTCTCGCGATAGGCGAGGAGGGCGGTGATGATGCTGTCCGTCCCGCCTGAGGTTACTGCGCCGCAGGGGGTGGCGTCCGGTTTCGCCGCGTCGGCGTGCATCATGTCCAGCGCCATCGCCACGATCTCGCCCTCGAAGCGGGTGGCGCTGGGACAGATGTCTCGCTGGAGGACATTTGCGTGTGAGAACATGCCGAAGGCCTCGTTGAGGAACTCGTAGTGGGACATGTCACCGCAGTACATCGTCCCGGAGCACTTGCCCGTCTGCCAGGCTTGGTCCTCCTCCTCGGCCATCTCACGGAGCTCGCGAAGGATCTCCTCGTGCGGGCGCCCCTTCTCGCGGAAGCGGTCGATCACGCCGTAGCGCTCGGCGTAGGGATTCCCCCGTGCGAACGGGTTGCTGCTCTTGTCTGCCATCGAATTTCCTCCCCTCTATCTATTCAATGCCTCGAAGATCGGGCGGTTTCGTTCGAAAGAGGCCACGAACTGCTCGAACAGGCGGTCATAGATCTCGCGAGTCTCCGGTCGTGGCTCGTAAGAGCGCTTCACGCGACAGAGGTTGGGGAAGTCGTCGAGCTCCACCAGTCCGAGGCGCTCGAAGGTTAGGAACGCCACGGCGCGGTTGATCACGTGGCGGGAGTCCTCGAGCTGGAGGACGGGACGGTTCATCACATCCGCGAGGATCTGTGACCACTCGTCGGAGAGCGCGGCACCGCCGGCGAAATGAAGCTGGTCGAAGTTCTGCTCGGCAAACCGCTCGACGGCGGGAAGAAGCCAGCGCAGGCTGAAGGCCACCCCTTCCAGGATGGCCCGGACCATGCTGGCCCGCGTCGTGCTGAGGGAGAGATTCAGGAAGGCGCCGCGCACCTTCGGGTTAGAGGCGGGCGCCTGTGATCCGGTGAGCCAGGGAAGGAAGAGGAGGTTCCCGCTCCCGGGTGGCGCCTCTCGGACGATCCTCTCGAGCGGGCCGAAGGCGTCGTCGGCCGAGTGGTCGGCGAGCGCGTCGCTCGCGAACACGACGTTGCGAAGGAAGTGATCCAGCGCCTTCGCCCCGAGCCCGTTCTCCGCCAGCGCCACGTATCGACCGGGAATGGGGCTGGGGGTGCTGACGATCTCGTTTTCTATGTCCGTGCGCTTGAACCCGACGTGGGCGAGGACCTGGCTGGTCGTCCCGATGTTGATTCCTCCGCGGCCCGTCTGGAACGTGCCCGTTCCGACGGCGACCGCCTGGGTGTCGTTCATTCCGGAGAACACACGGGTGCGGGGCGTGAGCCCGAGCTCCTCGGCAACCTTCCGGCGAACGGTGCCGACACACGACAAGACGGGTACGAGATCCGGGAGCTTCTCCCGATCCAGCCCCGACATGGAGACGAGCTTGTCGTCGTACCGCACGGCGTCCAGTTGGCGGTTATCGGTGAGCAGCATCATGAACGCGGTGCAGGCGTTCGCCGTGTGGTTCCCGGAGAGCCGCGCGGTCACGAAGTCCATGGGCTCCAGGAACTTGTGGGTCCGCTGGTAGACGGCGGGTCGCTCCTGCTGGACCCAAAGCATGTGTGAAAGTGAGTCGTTGCCGGAGGGGAGCGGGAACACGCCGTGGACGTCCAACCACTTGGCGAGGGCGTCCGGATGCTCCTGATAGATTCCCCGGGCACAGGGTGCGCCGCGGCCGTCCATCCAGAGTATCAGGTTCATGAGCGACCGCCCGTCTCGGCCGACGGGCACGATCGAGGAGAACTGACTGGCGATGCTCACCCCGGCGATCTGGTCGGCGGGCCGTCCCGCGTCCCTGACCACCTGCTGGACGGCGCTCCGGATGGCGCTCCAGATCTCCTCGGGTTCCTGCTCCGCGCCGTCCGGCGGAATCAGGTGGGTCTGCACGGAGCGTGCCGCCGAGGCCGCGATCTCACCGCTGGCATCCACGAGGGCGACCTTGGGTCCGCTTGTGCCCAGGTCGATCGACAGCACGTAGGCGGCGCTCTCTGCGCCCATGGTTGGCTCGTCCTCCATTTCCGCCGGGTGGACTGGTCGACAGCACTAGAGTAGCTGCGCTGGCCGTAAATGCCAACCCACGCGAGGGGTCCGGTCGAAGCTAACCGAGAAGCAGTCATCGTGATGCCGCCGTCCCGATCCGGCTGCTCCATGACGACCGCCAACTCATTCGTAACAAGAACGTAATCTGGGCGCAACATGGGCGTAACAAGCCTTCCCCGTTGTCGTGCTAGATTTCACAAAGAACAGGAGCAATTACCGATAGGAGCTATCTATCATGGCCGAAGTCGACTCCGGCGATACAGCTTGGCTCTTGGCCTCGGCGGCCCTCGTCTTCCTGATGATTCCAGGCCTAGCCTTCTTCTATGGCGGCCTGGTTCGTCAGAAGAACGTCCTGAGCACGTTGATGCACAGCTTCGTCATCATCGCTCTGGTCAGCGTGGTATGGGTGCTATGGGGCTACAGCCTGGCCTTCGGGCCCGACCATGGTGGCTTCATCGGCGACTTCTCCTGGTTCGGCCTGCGCCACGTGACCGGCGAACCGAACCCCACCTACGGCGCCACGGTGCCCCATCAGGCCTATATGGCCTTCCAGATGATGTTCGCCATCATCACTCCGGCCCTTATCACGGGCGCGTTCGCCGAGAGGGCCAAGTTTGGCACCTTCCTCATCTTCACAGTCCTTTGGGTCACGCTGGTGTACGCGCCGGTGGCTCACTGGGTGTGGAGCAAGGACGGCTGGCTCGGCACAAATGGCGGCCTGGGGGCTTATGACTTTGCCGGGGGCACTGTCGTCCATATCAACTCCGGGGTGGCAGCCCTGGCGGCCGCCCTGGTTTACGGCAAGCGCACTGGCTTCGGTAGAGCACCCATGGAGCCCCACAATATCCCGTTTGTGGTCTTGGGCGCAGGGCTGCTGTGGTTCGGCTGGTTCGGGTTCAACGCTGGCAGCGCCGTATCCTCGGGGGCCACGGCCGCCAACGCTTTCGTGGTGACCAACACGGCGGCAGGAGCGGCTGCCCTTACGTGGATGGGGATGAGCTGGTTGTCCCAGAGGGCGCCCAGCGTGACCGGGGCGGCCGCTGGAGCAGTGGCCGGACTGGTGGCCATCACGCCTGCCTCCGGCTTCGTCGGCGCCTGGGAGCATGGCGATGGCTACCTGAACATCATGCCGGCGATCCTCATTGGCTTCGGTGCTGGGTTTGTCTGTTATCTGGCTGCGCGTCTACGGGACCGCCTGGGTCTAGACGACGCCCTGGACGTCTGGGCCGTCCACGGCGTCGGCGGCACCTGGGGC
>DAOUMF010000083.1:0-20468 GCA_034411955.1 Dehalococcoidia bacterium | reverse complement strand
GTCTGGAGCCGGTGCTCAACGCCCACGAGGCGCTGCGCATCATCGAGGCGACGCACGAGTTCGTCGATCTCTACAAGGTCGGGCGCCTGAACTATCACCCGCTGGCCGCGACGATCGATTGGGCCGGGTTTGCGCGCGGAGCCATCGCGCTGCTGGAGAGGTTCGGCTACGAGGAGATCCAGGCGGACGAGGACCTGCCGCCGTCTGGCAAGGGATACTACATCAAGCGGGATCTGCGGGCAGCTCTCGGGTGAGCACGGCGAGGTAGTGCGTCATGCGCTTGCCGGCGCCGCAATAGTAGCCGGCGAACCGGCTCAGGTTATACGCGGCTTGGGCCGCCGAGCGCGCGAGGAGGAACTCGCACACGTCCAGGTATCGGTCGTGCAGGTCGTTGCCCCATCTCTCGACCGCCGGCGCCAGAGAGGCTACGCTCCAGGCGCGCCCCATCGCGATGCCCTGGCGCAGGCCATCGTTGACCACGACCCACAGCCGATCCGCACGCGGTCGCTCACTCGCAAAGAACGCGTCGAACACCGGCCACGGTTCGCCATACGGGTCGGCGTCGAGCACATTGACCATCAGGTGCGCCCCGGCGCCCATACCGATGGTCTGCACGCAGTCTCCCTCGTACACCGCCCACGTCGGGCGCTGGTGGGCCAGGTAGGCGGCGCGATCCTCCATCCTCTCAAAGACCACGCCATCGCGGA
Organism: Dehalococcoidia bacterium; assembly: GCA_034411955.1. GTDB lineage: Bacteria > Chloroflexota > Dehalococcoidia > SM23-28-2 > RBG-16-64-32 > DAOUMF01. Next base: position 19,761 of record DAOUMF010000083.1, on the reverse strand, counting down.
CGGAGGCGTAGACGCTGGCCCACACGTGGCCAAAGCCGCCGTGCGTCTCCATCACCACCGGCATCTCGGCACCCAACTCTTTCAGCATCAGCCGGCGCAGCGCGACCTTTTCCTTGAACGTGCTATTGTCCTTCTGGCTCGCCATGATGCTCCAGGTAGAACTGACAGATCGCGATCAGCGGCTCTCCACGGTTGGGATTTCCCACGGCCCGGATCGCCCGCTCGAAGATCGGCAAGTCATCGATCCAGAGCACCGGACGAACGCGGCCCCGGCTCTCATCTCTGCCGCCCGGGTCGATCCCTCCCCCGCCGCCCGGCGAGGGGCCTCCCAGGGCCTCGGCGACCTCGGCCATCAAGCCGGCGAGATCCGCCTCCGCGCGCTGGCGGTCCAGGATCGCCCGCAGGGCCGGATCGTCCGTATGCACTCTCTCGGCGAGGGCGGACGCTCTCTCGGAAAGGACCTCGGCCATCGCGGCGATCGGGTCGTAGAACGCGAGGAGCTTGTCGGCCTCATCATCCGTGAGGTCCAGGACCAGGACCGGCCACATGCCGCCATGCTCGATCTTGCGCATGTGGCCATCGATCAGGACGAGGGCGCCGTCCTGGCGCTGCGAAGGGTAGGCCAAAAGAGCGCCCGCGATGCCGATTTCTCGCAGCAAGCCACGAAACGCGTCCCGCTGCGCCTTGGGATGTGCGCGCCAGTTGCCGGTATTGTCCACCAGGTCAGCGGCAGATACCCTGCGCAGCTCTACGACCCGATCACGAACATCCACGGACACCTCCAGGACAAGCGACAAGGCCCGCCATATGGCGGGCCTTTTCCTTTGGGATCACAACGCTTTACTCGATGCGCGCGATAGGCGTCACCGGCCTGGGCGGATCCGGAGCGGGGGCCGAGGCCAGCCTGGCCCTGACCACACCGACCTCCACGCTCTCACCCACGCGCGTCAGCCGCTCCCACTGCTCAACGACCATGCCGACAAAGGCATCGGCAGCCACAAGGCGGGCGAGGAACGTCGGTGCGATCACGGCGGTGTAGACCTCCAAAGCCGCAGCTCTCACCTCGGCCTCTGGCAGTTCTCTCACGGCATCCTGCGCCAAGTCGAATAATCGGTCAAGGGTGAGCTGCACGACATCCCACAACTCGGCCTTCTGCCGATTCTGTTCGGTGACCTTGCGATAGACGCGCACACCGAAGGCGCCGGCGCCGGCCACAGCCAGAATGCCCACGGTGATATAGACCCACACCGGGGAAATCGGTTCACCAGGCGGGTCTGCGGCTGCGATGAGACAGAGCGACAAGAGAGCCAACAACGTCAGGGCGATTCGCGTGCGTTTCATTTCAGCCTCCACGGGCAGCATGTGACGGATAGAGGTGCCCGACCGGTAGTATATCGCCGCGCCACACAACAAGGAAGTGGGGGGAGATGAACTCCCAGCTAGTATAGACCAGCGATCACTACCGGTCAGGCATGATGAGCGCATGGGAGAGTTCCCAGTGACCCGGCAAGCGCGCGTCATCCTCTACATTATACGACAATCCGAAGGCGAAAATCCAAACGATCTATCGGTTTTGGGATTGGTTTTTCGTTTCGTTTGAAACGGATCATGGTTCGGCGGCAGAAAACCAAATAACTGGAGGGTATCAGAGTAGGTGGCGCAGCCTGGATTGACTATGGGAGGGCATTATCGAATACAGACCGCGACATGGAATGCAGCCCATATCGGCACGCCTATGCGATGCCTGGCTCCAGACCCAGATCTGTTCTACTGCTAGAACACAACCTTAAAACATTCCGAATGCGGCATATTGCCCTTGACAAACTATGCCTAATGCGGTATAATATAGCTAGAATCACGGAAGCGGGACCACGGAAAGGGAGACAGCGAGATGAAATGCAGCAAGTGCGGCGGCGAAATTAGAGACGACGGGAACTGGCGCGAATTCATGGGGGAGTATTCCCATCGGATTTGCCCCGGGGCGATCCTCGTCTGCCACTTCTGTGGCAAGACGATACCCGAGGGGGAGGAAATCAAGACATCCCTCGGATACAAGCACTCTTCCTGCGGATGGGAGCCGCAGGAAGAAACCGAGCCGCAGCCCCGGACATGGATAGCCCGGCACCCTTAAGCCGGGCCAGATCGCCGACTCCGTGAGCGTCGGAGCCGGGCCAGGCCACCGGGCTTCAGGTGGAGATCAGAGAGGAGCATTGAAATGACGACCGAGAACGCACGGACCAAGCTTTTGCTGGACTGGGTCACCCCCAGCGGAGAGATGCTGCGCGCTGGGACCCCGGTAGTATTCCGCGACTGGGTCGCACCGAATCAGTGCGAGGTCGAGACCGACGACGGTCGCATCTTGCTGGTTGATGCGACCCACATTGATTCCCACGCGTTCCCAGCGCCGTGCCGACACAGTGGCCAAGTGGCCCTATAGGCCCCTTTGCTGGTACGAAGGAGACTGCGTCCACAAGGGGCAAGGGGCCTATAGGGCCACTTGCTTGGAGAACGAAGCCTAGCAGTCTCATCGGGTCGCCCGGCACCCTTAAGCCGGGCAGAGGAGCGACAATGAGAACAGTCACGGTCGAGGAAGTCATCTCCTGGGGGCCAAGCTACAACGAGGAAACGGTCCGCGAGTTGGCGCGGGGGCGGGATTCGTTCACCCCCAGTGACATTCTCCGCGCTGATCACCTCGGCGTCGAACATCGGCTGGGGGTCGCGCTGCACCCCGGCGTGTTGCCCGACCTCATGCTTTTCGCCTTCGCCTGCGGCGTTGCAGAGCATGTGCTGCCGCTCTATGAGGACGAATATCCTGGGGATTCGCGTCCTCGTGCCGCGATTGAGACAAAGCGGCTCTGGCTGCGCGGCGAGGCCACAGATGAGGAATTGGCCGATGCCAGAAAAGCAGCCGGGGAAGCAGCCGGGGCTGCCTGGGACGTAGCCAGAGCAGTCAGGGAAACAACCGGGGATGCCTGGGAAGCATCCAGGGCAGCCTGGGCAGCCTGGGAAAGATCCGGGACCACAGCCTGGGAAGCAGCAGGGGCAGCCTGGGCAGCAGGAGCAGCCTGGGAAGCAGGGGCAGCAGCCATGGGTGCAGCCAGGGTAGCAACCGGGGCTGCCTGGGAAGCAGCCAGAGCAGCCGGGGCAGCCTGGGCATCTGCGACGAGGCCAGTCTGGGCAGCCAGGAGGGCAGAGAGGGAATGGCAAGCATCTCATCTGCTATCTCTCTTGGAATCCCAATCCTAGCCTCCTTCTACGGGTCGCCCGGCACCCAGGCCCCAGGCCGAAGCCGGGCAAGGAGCAAGAAATGAAAAAGAGTAGAATTGCCGGAATAATCCGGATGGTCAGGGGAGGGAAATGGAAGTTGGTGCTGAAGCGGCTTTTCTGGGGCTATTTGGGCCGATGGCTGCCAGGGCCAAAGGCCAACGTCCCGTGCGGCAACTGCCTCACCGACGCCGGGTATTTCGCCATCTATAATATACGGCGAAATACCCTATATCCGGAAATGGGCCGATGCCGAGCCTGCGGCTTCGGAATTTGGCGGATCCGCCCCTAATCGTCCCTCGGGTCGCCCGGCACCCTTAAGCCGGGCTAGATCGCCGACTCCGTAAGCGGCGGAGCCGGGCCAGGCCACCGGGCTTCAGGTGGAGATCAGAGAGAGGTAAGGAGCAAGAAATGAAAATCACCGCGGCCATCAACTACCTCGGAGAGAATTGGGACGATAAGGCAGATGAGTATGCTGCTCTCGTCAACGACGGTAGCCTCTCCGCCGACGAGGCTGCCCAGCGCCTCATTGACGCAGATCTCGAGGCAAGGAAGATCATCCGTGAGGAAGGATTTAATCCCGGCCCTGGCCACAATCTTAATGTGGCGCGCCAGGCCATCGACAGCCGCCTGCCAGGCTACAAGGGCTTGATCGTCGGCAGGCATATCTGATTCTCATCGGGTAGCCCGGCACCCAGGCCACAGGCCGAAGCCGGGCAAGGAGATTGAAATGTATAATCCCAGGTTGGTTGGAAGCCGCAGGGCGCTTAGCGGTGATACTGTATCCGTGCATCTGCCCGATGGAGATCCATTCTCCGCAATAGTCATCACGGACGGCTGCCAGAGGTCCCTGGTGGAGACGGCGGCGCCTCCCGAGAGCGGCGCATCCCGTGAGCGGCTTTGGGTGGCTAACGACACCATCACGCTCGTGCGCAGCCATCCCCGCAATCGAGATTATCGCTCATAAGCCTGATGGGTCGGCCCGGCACCCTTAAGCCGGGCAGAGGAGATCGAAATGTATACAGTGAGTTTCGAGGATGGCGATGTCACCATCCACACATCAATCTCGGCAAGCGAGGCTTCTCGCCACCTCCGGCACTATGCAGATGGGCACATCTGCTCACCAGAGTGCCCAGCCTGCCAAATGGCCGAACAGGTAGTCGCACAGAGACAGGCACCCGCGCCGAAATCATGGCCCCGATGGGCCAGAGAGCGCGTTGATGGAGAGCCCTACCCCTAGCAGCGTTCGCCCGGCACCCAAAGCCGGGCAAGGAGATTGAAATGAGAACAGTGACAGTTGAGGAAGTCATTTCCTGGGGTCCGTGCTACCCCGAGGAGAAGGTCCGCGAGATGGCGCGGGGGCACGATTCGTTCTCGCCCTGTGACATTCTCCGCGCTGAACACATCAAAGCCGCTGATCGCCTCTGGGTAGCACTGCATCGCGGTGTGTTGCCCGACCCCATGCTTTTCGCCTTCGCGTGCAGCGTGGCAGAGCATGTGCTGCCTATCTACGAGGACGAATATCCCGGCGATCCGCGTCTGCGCGACGCGATCGCGACGAGGCGTTGTTGGCTGCGTGGCGAGGCATCCGATGAGGAATTGGCCGATGCCAGGGAAGCAACCTGGGCAGCCTGGGACGCAGCCGAGGAGTGGGCAGCCAGGGCAGCAACCTGGGCAGCCAGGGCAGCAGCCAGGGCAGCCCTGGCAGCAGCCTGGGCAGCAGCCAGGGCAGCCGGGGACGCAACCTTCGCAGCCAGGGAAGCAACCTGGGCAGCCTGGGATGCAGCTGGGGCAGCAGCCTGGGCAGCCGAGGCAGCAGCCTGGGCAGCAGCCAGGGCAGCCGAGGCAGCAGCCTGGGCAGCAGCCAGGGCAGCAGAGAGAGACTGGCAAGTGTTGCACTTGCTTTCCCTCTTGGAATCTCAATCCTAGCCTCCTTTATGGGTCGCCCGGCACCCTTCAGCCGGGCAAGGAGATTGAAATGAAAGATGAAGTATTTGAACGTGACACTAAGGTTTTGCGGTCTGATGAGATCATTGATCGCCAGATCACGCATGCTCTCGATTCAATGTTCCCATACGGCGAGGGGCGCGTTGGTCGCGTTCGCGTAGAGCATTTCCTACGCCAAATCGCCCAAGTCGCTTTCACAGAGGGCCGCAATCAGGCCCTAATGGGCCTGATGACCACCGAGGACGTGGCTCAGCATTTCGGCGTCAGCGTTCGCCGCGCGCGGGCGCTGATTCATAATCGGCACGAACGGTTCGGGGTCGGGATGCGATTCGGGGCATCATGGTTGATCCACCGGGATGAGCTAGAGGGTCTGACGCCAGGCGCTAAATATCATGCGCCGGAGGATCACCCGAAGCCAGAGTGAGGGCCAGACGATCGCGCTGACCTTGCGTCTGCTTAATCTGCGCCGAAAGGGACGGACTCACGCAACGCCATCTCATCATCATGGACTCAAGGGCGGCGCGCCAGCTCGCTCATGCTCCATCCGCGCGCCTCAAGTTCGCCTTAAGCCACGTCAAGAAATCTGTCTGCATAGTCAAACTATACTCGACTTGGCTCTGATAGAGGATGGAAATACCTTTACAGCAGTTGAAAAGTGGTGTATAATCATGACAGCAGTCACAGAAAATGTATCGGCAATCAGCGGAGGACGAATGGCGCGTGACGCCCGGCATAAGCAAATACACATCAATCTGTACGATGACCACGTTGAGGACTACGAGGTGGTCCGGCAGGCGACCGGCATCATGAACGACAACGACCTGGTGCGGTATCTGTTCCGGCAGGCCGCGATCTCGGCCCGCCGTCAACTGGCGCTCCCTATGCAGGCAAGAGCGGAAGCGTGAGCACGCCACGCCAGGGCAAGTCGGACATGTCGTAGCCAAAAGGGGGGAATGAGGGCTATGGGGAGACGGATCGTGTTCGAGAATCCAACAGCACCGGCCATCACAGCTCCGACCCGGCGAGAGCGGAGCGAACTATCCGAAAAGACGCGGGCCGCCATCACGCACAGCACGGCCATCTTTGCCGGCCTCAGCGTAATCGTGGTCGCGACTGCGGCGATCCTACGGCTCGACGAGATCTACGTGGCCTATGGCGTCGCCGGCTCTGCCGCCATCGCCTTACTGCGTGGTGCGTGGGTCACGAGCCGATGGGCGCAGGAATGCGCGATCCGGGAATGGGAGATCGAGGACCTGGGACGCGTCCGGCGCGAGTCCATCGAGGACGAAGAGCGCGAGCGGCGGCATCGGTTCGAGGACGAGGAACGGCTGGCAATGGCACAGTCCCTGGAGCACGTCACGGCACCAGACGATGCGCCCGGCCACGACCTCGGATACGTCAACGCGCTGGCCTGGATCGTATTCCACCGGGCACACCTCGGCCTGAGCACCAGCCGCGACGACATGGTGTCCGAGCGGATCTGCACACAGGCGCAGTGGAACACGGTCAATCGCATCCTGGTGGTCACCCGGATCAAGCGCGGCTACACGGTGCAGCTCGAGGACTCTATCGCCGAGACATGGGCGATCTGGCTGGAGCACGTGCGAATCGAGGACGATGGCATATGGGCCAAGCAGGGTCGGGGCCAATGGCGCGTGCTCGAGATCTGATGATTGGTTTGCCATTTGGTTTTTCGTTTGGTTCATAACGAAATAAGGATGGTGGGGTGAAAACCAAATCGAACGCCATCGAGAGGGTGGGGCGCAGGGCAGTCATGCCCGGTGCATCCAGGGTCACCGTCGAGGAGCGCGGGCTGAGTCTGCGCGGGCTGACCATCCTGGCCCTGGGCTCCTCGACGGTGGTGCTCAGCGTCGCCGCTGCTGTCGCGGTCTGGAAGATTGCCACGGGCATCCAGTGGGCGATCATCATCCTCGCGGTAGGGTATGCCGTGCAGATGGCACTTCTTGGCATGGGCATGTACCATCGGCACCGGAAGACCGGCGAGGCCATGCTCGAAGAGGCCAGGGGCCGTGCGCGGGCGCAGGTCGAGGACGCACATGCCAGGCTGATCGAGGCGCGCAGAGGGCGGTGGGGGGAACGATGAGCCTGAGAGTCTACTTTGCAGAAGATGTCGCGGACGCGATCAACGGCGTCGAGGTCGCTATGGAGGGGGCACTCACCGGCGCGATCCTGCAAATGGTGTCCTCGGGTACGGACCTATCGAGCCCGGAGAACCATCGCCTGCTGCTCGCCATGCGTGTCGGATACCTGACCGCACTCAACTCGCTACGCTGCCACATCGGCGAGAGCCTCGTACTGCCGAGCCGCGACAAACCAGGCGTCGCCATGCTGATCGACCAAGCACTGCGGCTGTCGCAGGACAACGGCGGGCACGACTAGAGAGGGACCCTATGACCACGGCCGTGCAGCACTCCATGTTCGGCGGCGTCGCTATCGCCGGCACCATCTTGGACAAGATGACTTATGTGCTGGAGAAATACCCACGGGCGCGCGAGAGCTACCAGTACGCCGCGTTCTTTTACTGGCTCGAGTTCGACGGCCTCGGCGAGATCCTGGGCGACCAGGCCCTCTGTGACCGCTTTGCACGCTGGCTGGACCGCGACGCGACCTCGTTCAAGACCTTGCAGAACCGGGCGATGGAGATCCAGAACGACCGACCCGACCTGGAGGCGCCCAGGGAGGTCGAGCGCATCCGGCAGCGGCAGAGCAGGGCCGGAAGGATAGTACGATGATCACCACGACGAAACCAGCTTCCACATTCGGCGAGAACAGGACGAAACACTGGCGTCCAGACCGGCTCAGGCCCAGGAAGCCACAAGGGCGCGAGCCACAGGAACGCCCAACAGACGTGGATCAGGCCAGCGAGGTATGGGGCATCGATCTTGCCGGGCAGTTGTTGACCCGCATTCCGACAGCCTTCTGGCGCGTCTATCACAAGGTCCTATCTCGAGAGGAATGGCTCTTTATCTGCCATCTCATAGCCTATCAGGAGCGGAACCGAAGCCGAACCTGCCGGCCTCGGTTGACGCTGATCGCCCAGGAGATGGGGTATGACATCCGAACCGCGCAGCGATTACGGCGCGGACTGGAAAAGAAGGCGTGGAATGGAAAGCCATTTCTCCTGACCGTTGAGCATGTCGGCGAGGCCAATGAATACGACTTTTCCGGCCTCATCGCTTGTCTTGAGGCTCTGAGTGCGGAGCGATCAGGACAAGAGAATGGGGGCTGAAAGTGAGCGAGACATTCTCTTTCAGATGGGGCGTCGAGATCCTGGACAGCGGCTTTACGCCGATCCCCAACCACTTCCTCGACGTATGGCATCGGGTCCTCGCCCGCCATGAATGGTTGTTTGTAATCCACCTCGCTCGATATCAATATGAGGCCCCTGGCAGCCAGTGCCGCCCGAGCTTGCATACCATCGCGCGACAGATGGGATACACCGACGTGCGGGCTGTGCAAAAGATACGCAAGGCGCTCGAAGAGAAGCAATGGAAGGGCACGCCCTTGCTGATCGTGATCTCTCGCCCTGGGGAAACGAATCTGTACGACTTTTCGGGGCTCAGCCAATGCCTTACGGAGTTATCAGACGAGGGAGACAATCCCGCTCCAAGGGATGAACCACAGTTCACCCCCGAACCACAGTTCATTCCCTCTATACCAGCGAACCTCTGTTCATCCCACCGACGAATCTCTGGGCACCCCAGGGATGAATCTCTGGGCACCCCAGGGATGAACACCAGTTCATCCGAAGAAAAGAAACAAGAACAGGAACCTGAAGAAGAAAAAGAAGAGGCCCCGGTTCCCACCGGCCCCTCTGTTCCTGTTCCCCGTTCCGGATCCCCGAGAGGACCAGCGCCGCCAGGCGATCTGGACCTCATCTGGCGCATCGCCTGCGAGGATCTCAAACAGACCGTCCCCCGCGAGGTCCATAGAGACTGCATCACCCCATCGCGGCTGATCGCGCTCGATCGCCATCGAGGGAGCGCCATGATCGAGGCTCCCGATTACCAGGAGCGGGATCAACTCGCATGCACGCTCGACCCTGCCATTCGTCGCGCGCTGGCGAGCATCTTGCAGATGCCGGGTGTCCACATCGTTTACACCGTCGCCGAGGCTATTTCTGCGCCGGACATAGAAGCGCCGCGAAGGGCGGCGGCACGAACACGGCAGACCGGCAAGGCAGCTTCCCGGCGCCACGTAGCTATGCCAAGGATATTGAGATGACCACAATCCAGCCTGCCGATCCGATTTCCATTCCGGTCTTCGACTGGCCTCCGGTATCCGAGAAGGCCGGCGAGGTGTGGGAGATATGCTCTGCGGAGCTCGAGATGATCCTGACGGCCAGCGATTTCGAGAAGTACGTCCTTCCCATTCAACTCGTGGCCCTCGACCGGCGAGCGAGGACCGCCACGATCCAGGTCACCACGCCCACACAGAGGGAATGGCTGGCCGCCGGCCACGACGCGCACATCCGGCGTCAGCTTGCCAGCGTCCTACACCTACAGGAGATCGAGATCGCCTACATCGTTGCGGAAAGCAATCCGCTGCCGGAAATAGAGCCGCCGCCGAGGCGCGGTGCGCCACCACGTCCGCCCGCCAACGGACGCCGTGTGCCCGCGCGGCCGTGAGGACTGCCACATGACCGCAACGCCGAGCGACATACGAGAGTGGGCAGCGATGATCCACAAAATGGTGCGCGCGATCGCGGCTGGCCTCGGGATCGAGATAGGAGACGACCTGCCAACCCTCAGCGACCGCCAACGGAAGATGCTCGACTTCATCGAGAGCTACATCGCCCGTCACGGCTTCGCGCCATCGGTACGCGAGATCGTGGAAGGGACCGAGATCACGACCACCAGCGTCGTCAACTATCACCTGGGCCGGCTGGAGGCGATGGGCTACCTATCGCGGCACCCCTATACCGCGCGCTCCATCGTCCTCACAAGGGCAGACCAGAGGCGCGATGACCACGACTGAGGAAGAAACCGCCCGAGGCCCCTATGCCTATGTCGAGACGCGCCTCCGCTGTGGCACACTGACGCCGGGGATCACGCAGATCCTGGGCATGCTGCGCTACGCTGCCGATGGGTGCCTGTCCTTTGGCACCTATGCCTGCGCGGAATGCGAGTTCGCCGCGTTCATCCCACGGGACGACTGCAGGCCACCGGATGAATGTGCCGCCTGCGAGGCCCGCCAGCGTTGCCCGTGCGGAAATCGGCAGCACGCCGCAGCAATCAGATCCTACACGCTTTTCGCTTAGGATCATAAGAGAAAAGAGGGGCTATGAGGAATGGCTTGAGAGTGAAGATGTGGCTTCGCTGGCTGATTTGTACCTGGCAGGCAAGGCGCTGGCTGAGGGCCGGCGACCCGGACCGCATTGCTGCCGACTGTCTGTTCGTGCTGAACCGCATCGCGCGGCAGTGTGGCCGGTCCCATGCGGCGAGCTGCGTCTACGCGCTCAAGGGCCTCGCGATCCGCTACTGGCACGACCGCGGCTTCTGCCTCGACATTGCGCAGCAGCGCCAAGACCTGGAGTGTTGGCAATGCGGCGGAACTGGAAGGGCCGAGCCAAGATGGGAGATCAACAGCGGCTGCTGGAAATGCGGCGGCACAGGCGTCTATGCCTCACACCTGCTCTACCGCTTCATATTCTCCATTGGCGGCCGGCGCTACATCTGGCATCAGCCGAAGAATGTGCTGGATTGGGAGCCCCGCTCCGACCTGGTGCGTATCGGTGGACGGTATGAGCGTGGGATCTCGAGGCACATTGAATCCGACCTATGGGAGATACGCGAGCTCTATTACGCGACGCTCTATGCCTACCTTGCTCAGCGCGGATACAGACCGCCGGCGCATTCGGACGCCAGACCCAGGCTGCGGGAGTCCCTGCGCAATGACTGGCGGACCTGGCTCATCGATCGGCGTTGGTGGCGTCGGTGGAACACGACGCACTATCGCATCAAGACGCTGGTGGCTGCGGTGCGCCGGTACCTCGATACGGGGACGTGGGTCATGGAGGAGGAGATCCCGTTTTAGGTTGTGACCACAAGGGAATAGTGGGAGAAATGGGGGAGGGGCTCTTTAACAACTGAATATCTGCTCTCATCTCACAGTGCGAGATCGCACCAACCGCAGCGCCATCTTGGCCCACTCGATCTCCGGGTCGAGGTCCAGGATCGCCTCCAGGCACCGCGCTTTCTCCACTGGGTCATCCGTCCGCCCGCACAGCCACGCCCAGGCCCGGACCTGCAAGATGCGAGGCCCCAGGCGCAGGCGCGTGAAGAGAAGAGCGGTGAGGGTGCGAAACGCGTTGAGCATATCAGGTCGTTGGCTATTCTGGAAAGAAGCCGCCGACCGGGTCTTCTTTCTTCGGACTCAGGAATGGATCCGAGACCCATCCGGTACATAGCAAGTAGTTGACCCGGAAGTAGTAGCGCGATTCGGACGACACATACTTGGCTTCCCAAAGGCTGACGCGATCTCCGTGCTGGAGTCGGCATAGCACACTCGCCGATTCGCTTGTGATCACAACTCTTTACAGCATCGAGAAAAAGCCGCTACCCAGAGGCAGCGGCAGGGATCAAGATTAGGTGGAGTCGGGGGAGGAATCCTCCACCCAAAGCAGATCGTTCGGCGTGCAGGCGAAAAACTGGCAGAGAGTCGCGAGTTTGTCCAGATCAAGGCGCTGAATCTCGCCATTCTGGAATCTGTATAGGAATCCCTTGTCCAGCCCCGTGCGCTCCGCAAGCATAGGAATCGACAGCTTCTCGCTATGACGGATCTGCCACTTACTGGTCGCCGAAAGAAGTGATGGCCTGATCATAGTATCCCTTCTCCCCACAGCGTGCTCTGCTCTAGAGGTGTCTCTATTATAGCATAGCGCAGGTGAGTAGTCAAGACCAATTTCCTGATTTGCGCGGTTTTCGTCGCACGAATTGAAACTTCCTCTTGACAAATGACACATTAGGTGGTATAATATTCTCAGGAAATAAGAAGAAAGGCCGAGGTGTTGGTAGCACCTCGGCCCTGGAGTAACGGCCAAAATCCCGGACCCATCCAAGACTTCAGCCACCTCAATTATAGCTCGAAAATGGCTGAGGTCAAGCAAGACAGAGAGTGAGTGAGATGCTGACCGCCAGCCAGGAAGCCAAGATCCTCGATCTCGAAAGTTATTTGGTTCGCATAAGTCACAACCTCGTGCGAACGCACTATCCCGAGCAAGACCCCGACGACCTGCTCCAGGTGATGAATCTCTACATCCTGGAGCGCGCGGAGACCGAGCCCGAGTTCCTCAGCCAGAGACCCGGCTACGTAAGTCGCGCGGCTGCCTGGGCCGCTCGGGCGTACTGCTCCCCCAAGCGAACGGGCGTGAACCACGGTGCCGATCGCGTAGCATTCAGCCTCGACGACCCCAACGACGAAGGCGTGGAAAACGCCGAGCGATTCGCGGCCCCGAGCGGCGACCTCGACATCGCCATCGCAGTGCGGGACGCGCTGAAAGACCTGACCGGCCTGACCGCAAAAGTCGCCAGTCTCATGCTAGCCGGGCTCTCGATCTCCGAGGTGGGCCGTGAGCTGGGGCTGAGCCGGCAGACCATCCACTACCACAAAGTGAAACCGACCGAGATCCTGGCTCCGATCTACACAGAGGCGAGGGGGTAGGGGCATGCAAAAGATAGATCGCTCTTACACCTTCGAGTTCACCATCATTGGCAATGGCGAGACCAAAGCCTTCAAGCGCCGCGTCCACGTCGACCAGCTTCTGGAGCGCTTCGACCAGGCGAGGGAATGGGTCGAGGGCAACAACGACGGCCTGGCGCGCTTCGCGTCCGTATATGGGCCGGGAATGCAGCGGCGCGTATGCAGCGAAGACACGCGCGAATGGATCGTCAACAAGGTCCTGCCCGTGTACGGTCCGGACCACGTGGGGCCGACACCCGGCGCCAAGCGCATCATTGGACTTTTTTGGGCCGACCGAAGTGGTGCCGAGGGGACCTTCTATACAATGGCAAAGATCGTGGCGCAAGAGCTGATCTACGAGGAGTTCGAGCAGTCGATGACCGATTATGACCTCGAAGAGGTGGCCTATATGGCGCAGCGCGAGGCGTTTACCTGGGCATGGAAGACCAATTGGCGGGCATTCGGGTTCTGGTTCAGAAGGAAACCCGCGCTGGTTATCACTGGCGACCTGATGCGGGCACAAGAGGCGCTAGTCGGCATCCCCAGGGTGACAGAGCGACTGGAGACCGGCAAGCCGGAGCGCGCGCCGGTGCGATACGACGCAGACGCGAAGGGGCCTTACCCCTTCATTGCCCCAACCCGAAGCACGCCAGAGATCCACCGCCTGCGGGCGCGCTATCCGACCGCCGGCGAGGATCTGGCTTACGTCCCGCTAGAGATTCTGATTCATCGGCACGGGCACGGCTACCGCGAGGAGGCCGCCCTCGCGGCGATCTCCGCCACGGAGAAAGGATAGCAGCGTGGATATCCTCGATGACTGGTTGGACAACCGAGAACCGCAGCCTCTTTTCCATTATGACCGAAAGACTTTATGAGGAGGGAGAATGAGCGACGAGATTCAGCGTATGCTTATCACGAAAATAGTCCGCAAGAACGAGACGCGCGCTGACCTGATCGGTCGTGGGAGGCGGTTCCCCGAAATATACGTGTTCGATATTTCTAGCTTGTCCGATGCCGGCATCGACTATGCATCGCTTCCGGTCGGCGTGGAAACACCATGTCGGCTGTGGGCTTTGTACACCGAATCGGATAAGTTGAACAAGGCTGGTCAGCCGTACCGCGATTTGATCGCAGTCGAACCCTTCCGCCCCAACGGCCACGCCCAGGACACGGCCAGCGACCTCGACCTAACCGACATCCTGTCCGAGCTCCGCGCGATCCGGATCCTCCTGGAGCAGGTCGTGGGCCAGAAGGCGATCATCCCTGACGCCGACGACGAACCTTCCCTTCCCGACGACCCTCCCGACGACACCTGGCCCGAGGAGCCTGTGCCGGCAGAGCAGCTGCGGCGAGAGGTCGCCACAGAGAAGGGCAACGGGAACGGGGCAGGGAAGGGGGCTTCGCCGCTCAGCGATGAGGAGGCCAAGCGAGAGTTTTTCAAGCTCGCTGGCCCTGCCATCATTCAGAAACGCATTGGCGCGGATCGCGTCAACGAGCTCGCCCAGGAGGGCCGGATGAAAGGCTTTGGAGACACGCTACGGACATTGAAAGCCGAGATAGGAGGCTGACGTGAAGGGGAAAACGCGGCTACTCATCATCCTGGCCGCCGTCGTGCTGCTGGCGATACTGACGCTCGCCTGCCAGGACGGCGCGTTAGGCGCCGACCACGATTACTATACCACCACGCCGGCCCCTGAGATCCTCCCGACGCCGTGGATTCTGTGGCATGCGCCGGGTTCGGCGCGCTGAGAGGAGACTGAGATGCCATACGTCATCGGGTTCGGATTCTTCGTTATCGTCGCCATCATCGTCGGATCTGCGATCTACCTCAGCGGCACGCTGCGCCGCCCGGAAGAGGACGATCAGCAGATCGAGGACCTGCGGGCAATTCGCAGGTGGAAGCAGACGAGGAAGTAGGGAGCCATGACCCAAGCCCCGACCGTCCAGGAACTGAAGCGCGTGCTGCGCGCCGTTTTGCATCATTCTACCTGTCGCTGTGAAGCGTGCCGGGCCGCCCGCGCGCTGATCGAACTCGGCACGCCCGTGCCGGCAGGCGTTCTAGCTCGTTACGAGTACGCGGGAAAGATCGGCCCCTGGGCCAGGCATGGCGAGGGAAGGACGCGCTACCTCGACACAGGGCTCCAGGGGAAGCCGATCTACCGCCGGATCCTGACTGCCGGGAAGGACGAGGACGGCACCTGGCGTTACCTGCGCGTGATGGTGGAGGGTATGGAGGATCGGCTCCACGTGTGGTGTGGGACGAACACCTACGAGAGGACACCCGGATGAGACGACTCATGTTCCGAAAAGAAGACGATCGCTATGCCGGAATCTCGGCACCCGGATGGTTTGTGATGTTTGTGGAGAGCTTTTCGAGCTACGAGGTCAAGGTATTGGTCGAGGATCGGTCCGGATTCTTGCACCTGGTCGGGATCGACGACGTGCGGTTCGTGGAACAACCAGGAGGGTCCGATGCTGAATCTAGATCCGCTGAGTGAAACCCTGGACCATCTCTACAAAGGTCAGGCTGTTCTATTTGTCCATCTCTACGAGAACGGACACGTGGTCATTGCATTCGATAGTGGCTGCATGCTCTCGATTCATGCGACAGATGAGAATGAACTGGACATCGAGATCGGGGGGCCAGAGGCTCCAGAACGCGAAATGTTACGGGATCTCTGGACGGAAGAGGAGGACCTATGATCTACTTCACAGCGGACACGCACTTTGGCCACGCGAACATCATCGAATACTGCCAGCGCCCATTCTCCTCGGTTGGGGAGATGGACCAAGCGCTGATCCGCAATTGGAACGAGGTCATTGGACCGGACGACATCGTGTATCACCTGGGCGATTTCACGCTTGGCGAGCCAAAGCAGGCGCAGCTCTATTTCAGCCAGCTCAACGGCTATATCATTGTGCCCTGCTTGCCGTGGCATCACGACCGGAGGTGGCAAAAGATCAGCCTGGGCCGGCCCTACTTTGAGTCTGCGTCCCGAAAGTATGTCACACTCGTGGCGTCTTCGCTGGACGTACTCCAGAACGAGGAACATGGTCAGGATGACTATCCTCTGACAATTACGCTCTGCCACTATCCCCTCGCCGAGTGGGATCGCAAACACTACGGCGCCTGGCACCTACACGGCCATAGCCACGGCAGATACCACGCGCCCGGTATGATCCTTGACGTCGGCGTGGATGCGCAGAACTATAGGCCGATCAGCCTGGAAGACCTGGTGGACGCGATGGTGGAAAAGCAGGCAAAGGAGGCAGTCAACGCCTGACGCGATCTTCGTTTGGACATTCGCGCCTCCAACTGTTTTATAGGCACAGAATCACCCGCGAACCCACCTGGCCGGCCAGATACCCGGGTTGGCCAGGCGGAGAAAGGAGCCAGCAACATGGCCGCACAAGTGAGATCGATCAAGGCAAGTCTGAACGTCGAGGTCCACGACCCCGACACGTTGGAAGACCTCAGCACCGAGGACGCACGCGAGGCAGCCGACGCCTGGCTGCGCGAGTCCTGTCTCCCGGGGCCGTGGGCGCACGAGGATACCTGGCGGGTGGCGTACAACACCGTGCGGGTTTTCTACCGGTCGGATCACCATGCCGTGCGTGGGGGAGATAGGAGCCAGGGATGAACCTGCGAGTGGCAGAGATTGAGGAAGAGAGCTACACCAACGGGCCTGGAGCCCGCACCGTCCTCTGGACTTTTGGATGTCCCATCAGATGTCCCGGCTGCCAGAATCGCCACCTCTGGCCCTTTGACGGCGGCATAGAGATGTCCATTGACGAGGTGGCAGAGCATCTTCTTGCCACGGGCCGCCCTATTTCGATCTCTGGTGGTGAACCCATGCTACAGGCCGCGGCGCTTGCAGATCTCCTGGTCGAGATCAAGGTCCAGGATCCAGACCGGCACGTCATTATCTTTACCGGCTATGCACTTGAGGATTTGCTCGACCTTGCCGAAGTGGACAAGAACATCCTGTGGGTGCTGCGCTACGCGGATCTGCTTGTGGACGGCCCCTATATGGCTGAGTTGGACCACGACTTTCTCCAATGGCGTGGCTCTGCAAACCAGCGCGCCATCGACCTTGCCGCGAGCATCGAGTGGGGCATCCTGCCGTTCGAGCGCGAGCCCTACCGCGTGCGCGAACCGCTGGTTCTCCTGGATTGGGATCAGCAGGTCCTGCAAGTCACCGAGGCCGGCGACGTTCTCGGGACAGCAGGCCAGATGGACATCCTGTTCAGCGACCAAGACAACGGCCACGGCCTGGTGGAAACCCGGATCTGCGGTCAGAGGCCCTCGACCTCCACGCCGAGGCGATCCACGAGGTCGGGCCGTCGCCGGTGCTCGATCAGCTCGCAGAGTCCGCGCGCGGCCTGGCGGACCAGACCACGGAGGCCCTGACCGAATGGTACGGGCAAGAGACGGAAGCCTATCATCTCTCGCACCTGATCGAGGGTCTGATGTGCCTGGCAAGCTCGATCTACCGCTTCGGGAACGGAGAGCGTACCGCCGTGCTGCACGCGACAGTGAACAACGAGCAGCACCCGCTCGACGAGCCCGATTTCGTCGTGCAGATCATGCCACAGTCGGCTTGGAAGCGGCAACAGGCAGACCTGTACACATACCACGCGCGCCCATTCCATCCCATGCCGCCGGTGGCGATGGACTGGATGCGCCGGCTGCGTATGAACTGAGCCATCATCACCTCCTGTCAGAGGGCGGGCCGCGCCGGCTGGCAACCGGCGCGGCCTCCTCAATCTGTGGCTGTATTGGACAAAATGCCCGCCAAAAGTTTTATATTCATAACGGAATTGTCCACATCACACAGGAGGCCAGACGATGAAAGAGCCCACGATGACAGCGGAAGAGGTGATCCAAGAAGCCGAGTCCATCATCCAGCAGCGGCGTGCGCAGGCTGCGGCCCGCCTGGACCGGGACCTCAGCCAGGTCGAGGTGCGACGTCTGGAGCTCAGGCAAATGCGCGAGGCCGGGCTGCTGATCGACCTCGACTGCCACGGATCAAGTATGCTTTCCGCTCTCAACTCGTTCGCCGAACTCGGGATCGCCGCAGACGACGCGCGGGCCAAGCGGTTCCGCGCAGGCAGCCGGGACCTGTTCCCCGGCTACAGCGGCAAGGTGCGCAGCCTGGAGACCCGGGCGAGGGCCAACCTGGCCAAGTACAGTTTCCAGGTAGCTGCGTTCGGCGGGTGGGCGTGGTTGCCTTGGTCAGCGTATGCGACCTGGAAGGCCAACCACGACGCGCTCTGCGAGGAGTTGGAGGGTATCAAGTCCGAGGTCCTGGAGGACTATGCCGACATCCGGGAAGAGAACCGCGCCTACTTTGCAGAGGTCGCAGAGCGGGCCTGGAAGGGCCTCACCGGCCAGTACGCGCCAGGCGACCGCGTGATGATTCGGACACCAAGCGGGCAGATCTTTGACAGCCTCAACGACCACGACCGGTTCGTCGAGTTCGTGGTCCAGAGCGCGCTATCCAAGATGCCGCTGCCGGATGAGATCGCATACGGCGTCCATTTTGATTACCGGACCTCGATCCTCTACAGCGACGCCGAGATCGCTGCAGAAGAGGCGGTGATCGCCGCCGCCCATTCGGCCAAGGCCGAGGCACAAGCCAAGGAGATTGAGGTCGCGCATGCCAACCTGATCACCAACGCCCAGGTTGAGGCGTTCAAGCAAGCGGAGCTCGAGCACGCGCGCAAGCGTCTCGCCGAGATGGGCAGCCCGCTGCAAGAGGCCTTGGACAGCCTGCGCGCCACGATCTACGACGCGGTGAAGAGCCTCGCGGCCGGCGTCGACAAGAACGGGTCGCTCAGGGGGCGGGCGAATGGTAAGGCCGCGGAGATGCTCAGTTATTGGCGTGCGCTGAATGGCGGGCTGCTCCAGGATGACGCGCTCGAAAGCGCGCTGGAGACCCTGGACTCCAAGGTCGCCAGCTACCGCGCCGCGAGCAAGGAAATCCGGGAGACGCGCATCGACGACATCCAGGCGGAGCTCGAGAACATTGCCCTGATGACGGCGGAGAGCGCGCGGAAGATTCGCTCCCAAGGCGGGAGCAGGGCGAGCGCCCTGGAGCTGTAGGGGGCTACCATGTTCATCGTGATGAAACGCGATAGGCCAGGAGACGTGCCGAGAGCCTACATCCTGCACTACACCCCACTATCCGCAGGCAGCGCGGAAGGCACACTCACGGTCTATTGGGGCCATTGGGCGGCATATCTTATGAGCGGCGCGTCCAATGGCCTACACGAGACCAGGCGTAAGGGGACTTACACGCTAGAGGATCTGCACTGGCTATTGCGCTCCAAGGCCAAGATCGGCTACGAACTGCATAGCACCTGGGGCGTCATCGGCGGCCGAGTGGATCTCGTCAAGCGTCTGCCTGGTTATCCGTGCGAGAAAGCACCACCGCTCGGCATCGTCTACCATGCGCCGGAGCCCGAGCCGCCAGCCGCGCCCAAGAGCATCGGCGGCACACGCGCCGCCAGTCTGGAGTGGTGAGATCGAGGGCGCGCACTATGCCTATGACAGTGGCAGCCTGGAACAGTTCCACCACAACCTGCGCCAGCGCATCAAGGAGATCCTGGCCTCGTCATAACCCGTCCCGATCTCCGCGATCTTGCTTTGGACAATTTGAGCCTCAACTGCTTTATATGATCAGAACGGACAGCAGACAGCAGCAGACAGGAGGCCAACGTGAACATACAAAAGCTCTCACCAATCCAACAGCTAGACGTGCTGATCAGGGCTCGGTATCCCGCGATCTGGACCACCACGACCGAGGAGGCCCGCGTCACAGCGAGCATCATGGGCCTGCTGGAATC
>DAOUMF010000082.1:0-26721 GCA_034411955.1 Dehalococcoidia bacterium | reverse complement strand
CCACCGCGGCGGCGACGGCATTCGCCGCACGTGGGAGTTCCTCGCTCCAGCCACCGTCTCCCTCCTCACGGACCGCCGGCGCCGGCGACCCTGGGGCCTCGCCGGCGGCGGACCCGGCGAGCCCGGCCGCAACCTCCTCTACCCCGCGCACCCTGAAC
Source organism: Dehalococcoidia bacterium (assembly GCA_034411955.1). Classification (GTDB taxonomy): domain Bacteria; phylum Chloroflexota; class Dehalococcoidia; order SM23-28-2; family RBG-16-64-32; genus DAOUMF01. Next base: position 26,563 of record DAOUMF010000082.1, on the reverse strand, counting down.
CCGACAACGTAGCGGCGACCTTCAGGTCGCCAGGGGGAAGCCCAGAGGCCCACAAACCCATCGAGCTACCCTCCAAAGGGCAGGTGAATGTCCAGGCGGGAGACCGCCTCACCCTGGAGACCCCTGGCGGCGGCGGCTGGGGAACGCCACCCTGACCTCATCGAACGATGCGCCTCTCACCCCCACCGGCCCCCTCGCCTGCACCCGCCGACCCGTCGTACAATCGGCCCTGATGAGCCCCAGGACGACCCTGCCGCCGCTGACGGAGGAGGAGCGAGAGGCGCTGGCCAAAGCGCTCCGCCAGTTCAACTCCTGGCGCTTCTACGACTGCCACGAGACGCTGGAGGACGTGTGGCGGGCGGAAGGCAGCGAACTGGCGGACTTCTACCAGGGGATCATCAAGGTGACGGCGGGCTTCCTCCGCCTCCTGCGCGGCAACTACAAGGGCACGGTCAACCTGCTGGGCCACGCCCTCATCCTGCTGGAGCCGTACCGCCCGTCCTGCCTCGACGTCAACGTCCAGCGGCTGATAGGAGAGGCCGGCGCCTGCTACGAACGCGTCCGCGGGCTGGGGCCGAAGCGCCTTGCCGAGTTCGACCGCTCGACCCTACCGCAGATTGAATCCCGGAGCCTGGAGTCGATACCCAAATGAGCCAGACCGTCCTGCGCGTGCAACGCCTGCGCCCGGGGGCTCGCCTGCCCCAGCGCGCGACGCCCGGCTCCACCGGCTACGACCTCTGCGCCTGCCTGGACGACGATCTCGTCGTGGGACAGGAGCCCATACCCGTGCCCACCGGCATCGCCATCGAAACGCCCCCCGACTACGACGTGCAGATACGGCCCCGATCAGGGCTCTCCGTCCGAGGGGTGCAGGTCACCTTCGGCACCATCGACAGCGACTACCGCGGCGAGTTGCTGGTGACGATGTACGTCCTGCCCTATCGCGAGCCGCACGTGGTCCGCCCCGGCGACCGCATCGCCCAGTTGGTGGTGGCCAGGACGGCCGATGTGGTGATCGAGGAGGCGGAGGCGCTTTCGGCGAGCCAGCGCGGCTCCGGCGGTCACGGCTCTACCGGCAGCTAGCTCGCCTTCGCCGGCAAGGAGAGCGGCGAAAGCCAGCGTAGCCGCCGCAGGGCCTGCCGCGCGGCCCGATCCAGCGGCCGTTCCCCGTCGACGATGATGAGCCGTTGCGCCGCAACCTCGTTCGGGCGCTGAAAGCGGCGCTTCTGCACCACGTAGATCTCCCAACGGGCGTCCGACGGGTCGCTACCCTGACGCAGGCGTCGGGCCAGCCGACTACGCACGGCACCTTCGGACGCCCGGCACTCCACGCAGGCGAACTGGGCGCCCTCCTCGGCGGCCAGGCGGGCGGCCGCTCGCCGGTGCTGCCGCCGAATATAGGAGGCGTCCAGCACCACCGACTGACCCCGCCGCAGCCGCTCGCGGCCCTCCTCCAGCAGCGCCGTGTAGGTCCGCTCCGTGAACTCCGGCGAGTAGATGCCGCCGTGGAACGGCTCGAACCGCCGCTCGACCGGCGCCAGGCCGGCCAGCCGCTTGCGCACCACGTCCGATGAGATGACCTCGAGACCTGCGCTCTCCGCCAACCGCCACCCGAGAGCCGATTTGCCGGTGGCGGTGAGGCCGCAGGTGATGACCAGCAGGGCCGGCGGAAGGCTCTCCCCATAGCGACAGGCAAGATCGAAGTAGCGCTTGGACGCGCCCGCTGCCCTCCGCTGCACGGACCGTGGCACCTCCGGCTGGTCCAAGAGGAATGCCTCCACCTTGCCGCGTACGCATGCGCTGTAGGCGGCGTAGAAGTCGACCAGTTCGAGAAGCTCGGCATCGCCCGAAGCCTCGACGTAGCGCCCTACGAATGCGCGGGCCAGGTCGCCGTGGCCGCGGTAGTCCAGGTCCATCGCCAGGAAGCCCACGTCCCGGGCGACGTCCAGCAGGCTCAGCCGCTTGCTGAACTCCACGCAGTCGAACACACAGATGCCGTCCGTGAAGCACACGGCGTCCGAGCGCAGGTCCGCGTGCACACGCCTGATGCGCCTCTCATTGACACGGCGTCTCAGGATGTCCGCCCTGCGAGCGAAGAACGCCTCTCCATACGCCTTCAGGATTCGGTCCTGCTCCTGCGAGACAGTCCTGCCTATGTACGGCTGCCATTGCTGGACGTTCTCGCGCCAGTTGTAGCGGATCGCCCAGTCGCCGTACTCGGCCATGCAACGGCTCGTCTCGGCGCGTGCGTGGAAGTCGACCAGCTTGTCCGCCAGCGCCCGAACCATCGCCTCCGTCACCGCGCCCGACTCCAGGAGACGGTCCATCATTCGCTCCGCGGGCAGGCGACGCATGTGCACGGCGTACTCGATGATCGTGCCCTGGCCATCGACCGCGATGTTCCGGCCTCGCTGCCGTATTCGGGACACGCCGAGGTAGGTGTCGGCGCAGAGGCGGGAGTTGAGAACCACCTCCTGGCGGCAGTAGTATCGTCGCTTCCCCAAAGTGGAGAAGTCCAGGAAGCCGAAGTCCACCGGCTTCTTGACCTTGTAGACGTGGTCGCCGGCGAGGAAGACGTAGGAGATGTGGGTCTGGACGAGCTGCACGCGATCCACGGGATGGGGATACGCGGCGGGGCTCAGGAGGGCGCGGACGAAGGGGGGAAGCTGGGGTGCGGGCATGCCGGGGGGAGTATAGCAGGAGGAGGGGGCGACGAACCAGGGAACAGCTCCGGTTGATTGATTTCACGGTTCCGTATCTGACGTTTGATCGTTTCCGTGGAGGATCGCGTCGAGCACTCGATCCGTATTTGCCGCGTGGTCTTGCGACTGATTGTTCCCGCGACGGCGGGCAGGCGGGGTGAGGGGAGAGGGCCGCGGGCTGCGAAGAGGCTGTGCAGAAGGAGGGGCGCCAGATCTCCGCCCAGGCGGACTGACGCTCTCGCCCTCCTCCCACTTCATTCTACCCCCCGCTCGGCTCGGGATGACAGAAGGGCCGTCAGGCCTAACGGGCCTGAGGGAGATGAGGGCGCGGTCGAGGAGCTGGGAGAGGATGAGGGCGGCGGTGCGCTCTGCCTGGCGCTTGTGGGCGCGCTGGCGGCGGGCGAGGCGAATGAGGGCCTCGCGGGTGGCGGGGTGAGCGGCGAGGGCGTGGATGAGGGTCTGGACGTGGACGGAGTCGCGCCCGTGCTTCAGGGCGTTGAGGTTACCGTGTGGGGCTCCGGCGCCGGGGCGTCTGCCTCCCCTTCCCTTCGGCGGGCTCAGGGCAGGCTCACGCTCAGGGCAGGCGCGGGGCATGGTGATCACCTCCGAGACGAGGGTACGGTTTGAGGGCGGGAGGTGGGAGGGGGAAGTGGCAGGGGGCTACGCTAGGTTGACCTGTCCCTGGCACAGGACTATGATGGAACACACGTTCGGGGGAAAGTAGACGCGTCTCTGCTTTGGCGGCTGGCGCCGCGTTCCCAGGAGGCAGTAAACTTACGCTTCGGATCAGCCGGAGCACACAGTGGACATGAAGCCAACTGAAAATCCACTGATCGTCTTTGTAAGCTCGGCGCAGGGCGAGTTCCACCGAGAGCGCAGGGTGTGCGCCGATGCCATCAAATCATTGAAATTGACGCGTCCGTGGCTATTCGAGTACACGCCGGCCTCTGCAGATCCAGTTGCCCAGTCGTACCTAACGAAGGTAGACGAATGCGACATTTTCGTAGTGCTGATTGGAAGAGAGGTGACAAGCGGCGTCCAAAGAGAATGGAACCGGGCCCTTGAACAAGGAAAGCGGCGGCTGGTGCTAGTGAAAGGGGAATCGTCCAGGCCGGACAAGGTCAGGAGATGGCTCAGTGACGTCGACGTGAAATATGACCACTTTGATGGAGTCCATGAACTGCGGGAACGGCTGCTCGTAGCGCTCGCAGACGAGCTGATCAGAGGCTACCGCGAGTTCAGGCTGCGAAAGCAGGACTACGCGAGCATATTTGAGACTATCCGCGGCATACAAGTTACGTTCAGCGTCCACACGATTGACGCGTCGGAGGTTGATGACGTCCGCCGTGCTTTCCCGCAACTGCGCGAACTCTACCCGGAGGTAGACACGTGGCTGGACGGGAAGCTGCCGGCGCTTCGGCGGGGTGAGGCTGAGGCTTTCGTGGCGACCTACGGACCGGACAAGGCAGGAATCGCCTTGACGTCTGACAAGGGGGCAGACGTGCGAAAGGTGTCGACTCTTTTCATATTGCCGCGCTTCCAGGGGACAGGAGTTGGCCCGAGGCTGCTGTACGCCGTAATCCTGAGGGCTGCTCAGGAAGGTGTTGAGAAGCTGTACATCACGGTGGCGGACGAACGGCGTGGTGAACTGGAAAGGTTGCTGCTCCGGTATGGGTTCCAGTTGGAGGGAGTTTCGCCGAGACGCTACCGTGGCGGCTCGTGGGAATGGGTTTGGGGTAAGCGGTTGGTTCGAGGAATCCTGCTGCAGCGTGATTTTCACCCGTTTGTCAGGCGATACCTCTTCACAGAACGCGGGTTCCACACCGAAGCGACTAGCGAGTATTCCTTCACAGCTGTTAGCGACTTCGACATGACCGGACGGTCGGGGGGCAGTCGAAGCCGGTGTTTGGTGGTTACGGCATATCGCGAGGAAGAGGCTAGCTACCGCAGGGCAGTAGAAGCGGCGAATGCGATGGGGGTTCCGCTAGTGTTCGTGGGTTTGGAGCCGGTGAGCTCGCCGCGCACCGAGGATTCGTGCTTGGATGCGGTCGACGTGGAGAGCATGTTTTTCCCGTTGATCGTGGAGCGGCACGTAGATGGCGCGGTGATTCCCATAAGGGAGAGGTTCGTGTCGAATCTAATCCCATTGACAAGCGTGCAGCAACTACTGCCTCCGGCGCGGGTTCAGCTGCGGACGGACAATGTGTACTACCGATCTCCTACCGCCTACCGCGGACTCAGGCGGGGAGCCCCACTGTTCTTCTATGAGACCGAGCGAGCTTCGGGGCCGAGCCGACTGATCGGGGAGGCAAAGCTACTAGAGCCGTGGGTGGATGAACCAAGGGAGTTGTTTGCGAAATTTGGAAACCTAGGAGTGTACAGTCTGGAACACCTGTTAGCGACGGCTCCGACGAAGGGGCAGAACGCTGGGAAGGTTCTCGCCCTAAAGTTCGATTGGTATCACGAGATGGAAAGGAAACTAGGTCTGGAAGCGATTAGAGAGATAGTGCCCCGGTACAATCCGATTACGATGCGTCGCATCGACTTTGAAACGGCCTGTGAAATAAGGAGGGCGGCTGGTTGGAAGCAGAAGGCATTATCCTTTCAATAAAGCCGGAGTTCGTCAGTGCCATATTCGCTGGGCAAAAGCGGTTCGAGCTGAGGAGGAGGAGACCTGGCGTCGGTCGCGGCGGTCTTGTGTACATGTATTGCACCGCTCCCAGGCAGGCAATCGTTGGGCAGTTCACGTGTGGTGAGGTGCATTCGGGCAGCCCGAAGGAGCTGTGGAGGAGGTTCGGGCGATTCTCTTCAGTGCCGAAGGAGAGATTCTCAGCGTATTTCCGAGGAGCTAGAGTGGGGTACGCATTGGAGATTGGCCACGTGAGACGGTGGGTCGAGCCTGTAAGCTTGGCAGCGCTGCGACAAGTGGTACCGCGGTTCTGGCCGCCCCAGTTTCAGCGCCGGATCACGGCGGATGAGCCGCTAATGCAGCGGCTTTCGAGCAGCGATCACGGGAAGGTGGCTGCGGCGGCTCCTGGCTTGCCGCTGGCAACTGGGGTTTGCTAACTGTCGTTAGGATCCCAGTCTGGTGCCATAGAGCAGAGCATCAATCGTCTCGGCGAAGCGTTTTACGAAGCGCGCAAAAAAGTACAGCAGTAGTGGAACGACCACGACTGCAGCCGCGATCAAAGGGTTTTCTTGCGCGAAGTCGCTAATTGATTCCGCCCTATCCTTCACCCAGTCTGGCTGAGCAACGGCCACTGCCAGGAGGGAGAGGACAATGCCTATGGAAACCGTGGGAGCATGCAGCCTTCCGAGGTCTCGGTGGAAACTTGCGAATGCCCTGAACTCTTCGACGGACGGCTCCTCCCAGGGAGACCGCCATGAGTAGATGACGAGCTTGGGCGGCCCTCCCACCACGCTAAGCCTGCGGTCCAAATAGGCTTCCCATCTCTTACCTTCGAGTAGTCGTATGTGTCTGGTTCGTGACACAACGCGGGGGGTATAACCGGGTCTCACTATCAAGAAGGCATTTATGCGGCCAATGGGCGAGAGGTTCTCAAAGAGTTCAAGGATCGGGTCAAGGTCAGCCTGTTCTCGCATTTCGTTGATGCGGATGTCGTAAGTGCGCACGCTTTCGTAGAACACCAGGTCTCTTGAGACTTGGATCGCGCCGAAGGCCCCGCCGAAGACGCTCTTTATCTTGAAGCGAACGCGTATGTACGCTTCCTTAGACGGTGGCAGGGCTTTTCGAAGGAGGATTCTCCACAGACTGAAATCGCGAGCGTACTCCTGAATGGGCTGGATAGTCACGTTGGTCATCCGCAAGGGACTGTCCGGGCGCATCAGGGTGCGGTGCCAGTGTCCTTCGGGCTGATCTATGATGCCTGTGCAGTCCGGGAAAACTAGTTGCCATATCTTGCGGTCGCTTACCCGGCTCACCAAACAGGTCGCCTCGCACTCTTCCAGTCTGGCAGGAATTCCGAGGTCGAAATGCTCGATCAGTTCCTCCGAAGTGTTGGCTATCCATATTCCTATATCAAGAAAGTGCAACTCGCCTGGCCAGCCGGGAAGCGTCCAGACATTGACATGGCACTGCTTGACCTCAGCACGATCGCGTTTGAGCCCGATTAGTATCGTCCCCATTGTGGCCTTGCTCCAGCGGCCGACCCCATAAGCTTGGGCTGGTGGTGCTAGTTTATCCCGTCTTGTGGAAGAAGTGCCAATCGGAAGCCCTACGGGCGGAAGCGGCGGGCGAGGACGAGGGCGGCGGCGGGCGGGTCGATCAGGCCTTTCGGCCGCGCTCGCGCTCAATGAGGTGGCGGCGGAGGATCTTGCCGGAGGCCGTCCTGGGAACCTCCGATATGTACTCCACCTCGCGGATCTTCTTGTAGGGCGCCACCTTCTCGGCCACGAAGGCGATCAGCTCTTCGGGGCTGGCCTGGAAGCCCTCCCTGAGCACGACCAGGGCCTTGGGGGCCTCGCCGCCCTCGGCGTGCGGCTTGGGGATGACGGCGGCATCGAGGACGGCCGGGTGCTCGTGGAGGACGGCCTCGAGCTCGGCCGGGGCCACCTGGTAGCCCTTGTACTTGATCATCTCCTTCTTCCGGTCGAGGATGTACAGGTAGCCGTCCTCGTCCAGCCAGCCGATGTCGCCGGTGCGCAGCCAGCCGTCCTCGCTCAGGCACTCGCTGGTCTCCGCCGGGCGTTTCCAGTAGCCCTTCATCACCTGCGGGCCCCGCACCGCCAGCTCGCCCGCGTCGCCGGGAGGCAGCTCCTCGCCTGTGTCCAGGCTGACGATCTTCTCGAAGGTATCGGCGACGGGCGGGCCGCAGGACTCCAGCTTGATGCGCTCCAGAGGGGTCGTGTTGGTGGTAGGGCTGGTCTCCGTGAGGCCGTAGCCCTGGGTCACCGGGCAGCCGTAGAGGGACCTCGCCCGAACCGCCACCTCCGGGGGCAGAGGCGCCGCCCCGGAGTGGATCTCTCGCAGGGAGGAGGTATCGAAGCGGGATGGTCTCGGCACATTGGCCATGGCCAGGACTGCCGGCGGCGCCATGTAGAGGCTGGTCACTCCGTAGGTGGCCACGAGGTGCAACATCTCCTCCACGTCGAAGCGGGGCATGACGACCAGGGTGGCGCCGCGGGCGAGGCTTCTGTTCAGGATCACTGTCATCCCGTAGATGTGGAAGAAGGGCAGGATGGTCACGCCGACATCGTGCGAGGTCAACTGCTCCGCCGCCGAGCGCTGCGTCACGTTGCAGGCGATGTTGTAGTGGGTGAGCATGACGCCCTTGGGGAGGCCGGTCGTGCCGCTGGAGTAGGGCAGAACGGCCACGTCCTCGCGAGGGTTGATCGCCACCGGCCGGTGCTCCTCCGAGACGCCACCCAGCAGGTCCGATAGGCCATCGATGGGCCAGACGTGGCGCAACCGAGGGAGATTCTGACGTGCCGCCTCCGCCGCGGCGGCCATCGGCCCGAAGACGAACAGGGCGACGGCCTCGGCGTCGCCCAACTGGTATTCGATCTCACGCTCACGATAGAGGGGGTTGAGGGTCGTCGCGGTGGCGCCGGCGAGAAGGCAACCGTACAACACTGCGGGGTAGTCAACGTGGTTGGGCGACAGGATGCCCACCTTGTCACCCTTCTCGATGCCGTGATCCTGCAGGAAACGCGCCACCTTGCGAGCGTGGCTCCAGAGCCCGCCGTAGGTGCGGGTGGCGCCGTCGGGGCCGATCAGGGCTGGCTTATCGCTGAAGCGCTCCGCCGACCGGCGCAGTAGCTCCGGGAGGGGGAACTCCTCATAGGGGGCCTGGCTAGGCCAGTATCCAGAAACTACCGTCAGATGCCCTCCTCCAGACTCAGCCATTCTACTTAGCGAGAGGAAGGACTGGCAAGAAGGATGCGCGCTATACTGCGAACGGTATGCGCGACGTGAATGTGGTGACGTGCTTCCTGCTGCGGCGCGGGAAAGACGCCGCTGAGGTGCTGCTGCTGCGCCGCAGCGGACGGGTGGGGACGTATCGCGGTCGCTGGGCGGGGGTCAGCGGCTACCTCGAGGCCCATTCGCCCCTCGAGCAGGCGTATCGCGAGATCGAGGAGGAGGTGGGCCTGGGTCGGCGAGACGTGCGGCTGCTGGCCGAGGGCGAGCCCCTCGTCGTCGTCGATGAGTCGATCGATACGCGCTGGACGGTGCACCCGTTCCTGTTCGAACTCCTGCGGCCGCAGCGCCTGCGGCTCGACTGGGAGCACACGGACAGCCGTTGGGTGAGGCCGCATGAGGTGCCGACCCTGCAGACGGTGCCGGGCCTCGCCGATGCGCTCTCGCGCGTGTACGAGGGCCGCTAGCGCTGGCCATCCCGCCCTCGCCCTGACCCCCTCTCACACCGCCTCCGCCAGCGCCAGCGCGGCGACGCTGTGGCTGAAAGGCAGAACCCCTGCGGCGGGTGTTGCCGCAGGGGCGCTCAAAGGGAGGGGAACCCTTCATTCATTGCTACGACGCGCCCGCCCTCACGGATTCACCCCGCGACGTAAGAAGGTGGAATTCTCCGCCGTCTGAAGCTATTTGGCCTTGGTTTCCGCCTGGAACCCTATCCGCTGGTGGCTGGCGTCGCAGAAGGGCTTGTTCTGGGAGCCGCCACAGCGGCAGAGGACGAAAACCTCATCCGGCAGCTCAAACTGGTTGCCCTCAGCATCCTCAAGGATCACCGGGCCCTGGACTCGGTACGGACCATTCAGACGGACTTTGATCCTGACCTCTTCCAAGTCGATAGCTCCTTCCGGATCACGCGCGAAACCTTCTCCTTCGATGATAGCAGAAGACGCTGTCGCAATCTGCGGCGTGACTAAACGGGCGACCTGCGATAGACTGTCGGGCAAGGCCATGCGACAAGAGATCACTGCCGCCGTCAAACGCATCCGGGAGGACCACGAGCACGGCGCGCGGCAGTTGGCGCTGGAGGCCCTGAGGGCGCTGGCGGAGGTGGCGCCCGGGGCGAAGAATAAGGAACTGCGGGAGTGCGCCCGCGCCCTGGTGCTGGCTCGGCCGATGATGGCCGCTATCGAGAACGCCATGGCGCTCGCCTGGGAGCGCTACCAGGCATCACGCGATCCCGCTCAGGGCGTCGCGGATGCTATCGAGAGGCTGGAGGCGGCGGCGGACGGCATGACCGCCACGGCCCGGGGGGTCATCCCGCAGGACACTCTCATTACCCTCACCTACTCATCGGCTGTGATCGAGGTACTGGGCCGACTGCACCCTCGGCGCGTCATCGTCAGCGAGTCGCGGCCCCTGTACGAGGGGCTCCGGATGGCCCGGGCGCTGGCCGGGCACGGCACCTCCATCACCCTGATCACGGAGGCCCAAATGGCGCTCTTCGTCCGCGAGGCGGAGGCAGTGGTGGTGGGGGCGGACAGCGTGCGGCCGGACGGATCGTTCGTGAACAAGGTAGGCACTCACCTGCTGGCCCTGGCGGCGCGAGCTGAGAAGGTGCCGGTGTACGTCCTGGCGGACACGCTGAAGGTAGCGGCGCCTTCCCAGCCCCAACGCTTCGCCGTAGAGGAAGGCGAACGACGCGAGGTCACCCGCGAGCGCTGGCTGGAGGTTCGCAACGTGTACTTCGAAGTGATACCGGCACGACTCGTGACCGCCTACGTGACCGAGGAGGGCGTTCGAAAACCGACCGAGATGCACGGCTAAGCAGCGCAGGCGGAAACCCGCTGGCTCGCCCTCGTGGGCTGAGCCGGTGCCGGGCCACAAAGCTTGCCCGCGGCGCCCTCTACCTCCTATACTTGCCTAGGCGTCATGACGCGCCGACGGTTCACCTTGGACGAGGCCAACTCTCTCCTCCCACGCCTCATTCAGCTCCTCCCCCAGATACAGGAGAGCAAGTCCAAACATGACCGACTCCAACAGAAAGCCGCCGAGTATGCCCACCTCATGTCCTCCAACGGCCGCATCATCGAGAAGGAGCTGAATGAGACGCGACAGGAGCTGGCCAAGGCAGCAGCAGAGGTGAACCACCTCATCGAGCGGATCCAGGAGATGGACTGCGAGCTGAAAGACATTGACAAAGGTCTCGTCGACTTCCGCGCGGAGCGGGAGGGCCGCGACGTGTATCTGTGCTGGAAGCTGGGGGAGCCGGACATCCGCTGGTGGCATGAGCTGGACGCCGGCTTCGCTGGCAGATGTCCGCTGGAGTAGAACATGAGCGAAGAGACTTCCACCGTCGCCATGGAACTGGAGGCGATCCTGAGCCGCCTGCAAGGGGGGCTGGAGACGCTCATGGCGGCCGTCGAGGAGGTAGCCCCTGACGAGTTCGAGCGGGACCGCTCAGGAGGCGATTCCGCGAAGCGGATCCTGGAGCGGGCAGTGGACGACGTGAACTTCTACTACGGCCGCCTGGTGGCGAAGGCAGTGTCGCTGCCGCAGCCGCCCTACATGGAGGTCGCCAACTTTCCATCTCTGCAGGAGGCAACGATCTCCCTCCAACTGGCCCACCGCCGCTTCTCCAACCTCCTTCGCGACCTGAGAGCGGAGGATCTGAACCGCAAGACCAGCCTGGAAAGCACTTCGGACTACACTCTGCGTCAGGTGTTGGAGACCGCCGCCGCCCATTACAGGCTGCGGGCCGAACAGATGGGGAACGCCAGAGGGGGATCGACCAAAGGGGGCCAAGATGATCCTCGTGACCGGAGGTAGCGGCTTTATCGGACGGCGGGTCGTCGCCCGCCTGGCGGACGGCGGCCACAAGGTGCGGGTGCTGGCCCGCGGCCAGCGCCGTGCCGACCTCACCCACGACGTGGAGGTGGCCCAGGGCAGCGTCGTCAGCGGCGAAGGCGTGCCGGAAGCGATGGCCGGGGCGGACAAGGTCGTCCATCTGGTGGCAATCATCCAAGAGGCGGGCGACCAGTCCTTCCAGGCCGTGATCCGGCGGGGCACCGAGCGGGTGGTGGAGGCGGCAAAGGCAGCCGCAGTGAAAAAGTTCGTCTACGTGAGCGCCATCGGGGCCCAGGACAACCCCACTTTCCCCTACCTGCAGGCCAAGTGGCAGGCGGAGCGGGCCGTCACCCTCAGCGGCCTCAACCACACGATCTTGCGGCCGTCCATCGTCTTCGGCGAGGGCGACGAGTTCATCAACGCCCTGGCCGGCCTCGTGCGCCACAACCCGCTGGTGCCTGTGGCGGGCGACGGCAAGTCCAGGTTTCAGCCGATATGGGTGGAGGACCTGGTGACGTGCATCGTTGGCTGTCTCGACGAGGGCGCTCACAGCGGAGAGGTGCTGGAGGTGGGCGGCCCCGAGCACCTGAGCTATGACGAGATGCTGGACATCGTGAAGGAGGCCCTAGGCAAGTCGCGCGCGAAGCTGCATGTGCCCCTTGCGCTCATGCGTCCCGTGGCCCAGATGATGGAATGGGTGCTTGCCAAGCCACCCATCACCAGAGAGCAGCTCAAGATGCTATCTCTGGACAACGTGACGGAGACGGACGCGGTGACCAGGAGCTTCGGCGTCCAGCCGCGGCGGCTGGCTGATTCCCTGGACTACATCAGACGCCGGTGAACCGCGACGACGGCCGCCCCGTACGCATCGCCCACGCCTACGGCAACCGGCGCGACAAGATCGAGGCGGCGGCGAACGCCGATATCGACTTCATGGAAGCCGACATCTGGTACCGCGCCGGCGAGATGTGGGTCAGGCACGAGCGGCGCCTCTGCTCCCTGCCCCTTCTCTACGACGGCAGGCCCCAGGGCGTCGACAGCGTCGGCCCCTGGGCCCTGACGGTGTTCCCCGGGTACTACCTTCGCCTGGACGTCAACCCCCTCACGCTTACCGAGCTGCTGGAGCGAACACACGGGAGATGCGGGCTCCTCCTCGACGCTAAGGGAGGCTACCGCGGGGAGCGAGCGCGCGCCTACGCCCGCACGCTGACTCGCTACCTGGCCCAGGCTGAGCCAGCCACAGGCGCGGTCATCGTCTGCGGGGACACGGAGGTGCTCGACCGCGTGCGCGAAGTCGCCCCCCACCTGGACGTGCGCTACTCCATCGAGAAGCCGCGGCACTGGCAGAACTTCTTGCGGCGTTTTGAGGCCGACAGCCGACTGCGCGGCGTCTGCATGGCCCGCGCGTTCCTGAACGATGAGATTATCCGCTTCCTGGGAGACAACAAGTTGCGTGTCTTCTGCTGGACCGTGGACGACCTTGCCGAGGCCAGAAGGCTGTTGGCCCTGGGCGTCGACGGAATCATAAGCAACAACATCCCCCTCTTGGAGCAGTTAGGCGGCGGCTAGGCCCAGCGGTTCCGTCAGCGGCCGTGGCGGGGGATAAGGTGGATCGCAGTCGCCTTGAACGAGGCCGTCAGGCGGCTGCCCGCGTCCAGCGATAGCTCCTCCCGGGACTGCTTGGTGATCAGCGCCACCAAGGGAAAGCCGGCGTCCAGCTCCACCCGTACCTGAAAGCCGACGTTCACCATCCTCCGCACCACCGCGGGCAGGTTGTTGCGAGCGCTGCTTGGGCCCGGGTGGTCTTCGGCCAGCCTGAGAACGACATCCTCCGGGCGAAGGCAGAGCAGCACCTCGCCGCCGGCCTCGACTGTCGTGGCCACCTCTACCCGGCGGCCAGCGACGTCCACGACAGCAAGGCCCTGTTCCAGCGACCGAACCCGCCCCGGCACAATCGTTTCTACGCCCACAAAGGCCGCTACCTCTCTGTCGACCGGTGAGGCGAACACGTCCGCCGTCGGGCCCACCTGACGGATCACTCCGTTCATCAGCACAGCCATCCGCCCACCCAGGCGCATCGCCTCGTCTCGGTCATGAGTCACGAAGACAGTGGTCACACCCGTCTCCGCCAGCGCCGCCGATAGATCATCCAGCATCTCCTCACGTGTCGGCGCGTCGAGAGCGCTGAACGGCTCGTCGAGCAGCAGCACCTCAGGATGCAGGACGAAGGCCCGGGCCAACCCGGTCCGCTGCGCCTCACCGCCAGAGAGGGTGGGGGCGGAGCGCCTCGCCAGGTGGGCGATGCCGAACCGCTGCATCCAAAACGCGACCCTCTCCCGGCGCTCCCAGCGGGGCGCTCCGCGCAGTCGCATGCCCACAGCGATGTTCTCCGCCACCGAGCGGCGCAGAAGCAGAGGATCCTGGAACACCACCGCCATGCGGCGACGCAGGGCCAACTCGCGCCCGGCAGCCGGCTCGCCCTCGAACAGGACGCGGCCCTCGGTGGGCCGTTGCAGGAGGGCAAGCGTCTCGAGCAGGACGCTCTTGCCCGCCCCGTTGGGACCGATGATGACCAGTACCTCTCCTTCAGCGACATCCAGGCGAGGCACGTTCACGATCTCGCTTCCGCCGCGGCGCACGCGGACACCTTCCAGCGACAGCTTGGAGTGGGTCACGAACGCTGCTCCTGCTGCTGCACGGTGGTAAGGATCAGGTTCACGATGAAGATGAGCGCCAGCAGGATGACGGAGAGAGCGATGGCGGGCGCGAAGTTGCCCTTACTGGTCTCCAGAACCACTGCCGTGGTCAACACCCGCGTCTCGCCGGCCAGATTACCTCCCACCATGATCGAGGCCCCAATCTCGGAGATGGCGCCGCCGAAGCCAGCCATCACCGCCGCCAGGAGCGGCAGCTTCGCCTCCCACAGCACAAGCCACAACATCTGGAGCCGCGACGCCCCCAGAGCATAGATCTGATCTCGCATCTGTGGGTGCAGACTGCGCAGGGCCGCCGCCGCGAAGCCGGTAACGATGGGCGCGGCGATGATCGTCTGGGCTATCACCATCGCTGTCGGGCTGTAGATCAGTCGCATCTGGCCCAGCGGCCCGCTCCGCCACAGCAAGATCGCCACGAAGAGACCAACCGCCACCGGCGGCAGGCCCATGCCGGTGTTCACCAGGCTGAACGCCAGGTTACGGCCCGGGAACCGATTGAAGGCCAGCAGCGACCCTACCGTCACGCCGATGAGGAGGCTGATGGCCGTGGCCGATCCCGACACGAGGAGAGACCGGAGAGCGATCTCCCAGACGGAGTGTTCACCATTCAGCAAGATGCGGACAGCATCCGTCAATCCATCCCAGATCAGGTCCACGGCGCATCACCTCCGCTTCTGCTACTCGAGCCCGAGCTCCTCATACGTCTTCTCTGCGTCGGGGATGAACAGAGGCTGGCCGAACTCCTCCACGCCGAAGTCGCGAATGATCTCCTGCGCCTCCTCCGAGACCATGAACTCCCCTAACGCCTGGCCGCCCGTCCCGTTCACGAGGTCGATTCGCTCGGGGTTCTCCTGCATCACCTAGTAGACGTTGAGGAGAATCGGGTCGCCCTCGACCAGCACAACGAGGTCCAGGTTCTTGCTCTGGGCAAGGTATGTGCCGCGGTCCGACAGCGTGTAGGCGTCCTTCTGGTTCGCGATCTGCAAGGTCGCCCCCATCCCCTGGCCGCTCTGCTCGTACCAGGATTGGCCCTCCGGGTCCAGCGCCCCCTCCTCCCAGAGCGACACCTCCCGCTTGTTGGTGCCCGAGTCGTCGCCGCGGCTGATGAACGTCGCTCCTGCATCGTAGATGGCCGCGAACGCCTCCACGGCCGAGGTCATGCCCTCGATGCCCGCCGGATCACTCTCCGGCCCCACGATAACGAAATCGTTGTGCATGACCAGCCTGCGGCCGATCGCCGCACCGCTCTCGACAAGCGGCTTCTCGCTGCTGGGAGCGTGAACAAGGAGGACGTCAGCGTCGCCGCGCTCGCCCATCGCCAGGGCCTCGCCCGTGCCCACGGCGATGACCTTAACGTTGTAGCCGTTCTCCTTCTCGAACTCCGGCACCAGCACATCCAGCAGCCCGCTGTCCTGCGTGCTGGTAGTCGTCGCCAGGATGATGTCCTTTGGCCCGCGCTCTTCCGGGGTCGCCGTGGCGCTCGCCTCGCCCTGTGGCGTCTCAGGGGCCGCCTCTTCGTCTTCGCCGCAGGCTACCGCCACGAGCGTGGCGAGCACTGCCAGGGCCGCTATCCATACCCACCGCCTCACAGTCTCTGACCCCCTTTCGACGTGGGCCTGATATGCTGCGTTCAGCATAACGCCTCCACAAAAAAACCATCCTTCCTCACCGGAGGCCTCAGCGATGTGTCATGACCTCTACCCTCCTGCTAGGTGTTATGCTGAGACTAGCATAGCGCTACTACAAAAACTACTCTCCCTCGCCGAACGCCCTAGCGAAGTCGCGGCTCACGTCCGCCCGCGCCGCCGCCCGGAACACTCGATATCGCGCCAGGATCTCCTCACCTTCCGGCGTGAGGCTGGTTCTCCCGCCGCCGGGCCCGCCTGCCTCGCTCTGCACCAGCCTCATGCCCAGGTTGTGCTCAATCTCCTTGATCTTGCCCCACGCCCGCCGATACGAGAGCCCCATCCGCTCCGCGCCACCGCTGATCGACCCCGTCCTGGTGATGTGGTCCAGGAGCTCCGCTCGATAGTCGCTGAAGACCAGCAACCCGTCCTTTTCCACCCACAGCTTGAGTCTGGGCTTCACTCAAGTCCCTCCCGATCAACTGCCTGCGAGACCCTCCGGCCACGCCCACCCATTCTGAGATTCTCACCCCGTACCGTCAAGCGCGAGTCGGAACAAGCGCAGGCAGCGGCTAGCTACCGTTGCGCTTGATGAGGAAGGCCGCCAGGGCGGCGACGAAAGCCAGGCCGGCGCCGACGACGGCATAGACCAGCGGTCGCCGGGAGGGGGGACAATCGCTGCCGCCGGCCGCCGGCGTCAGGGCCTCGGGAGGGGCCGCCGGGATCGGCGCCGGGATGGGCAGCTCGCCCTCAAGCTCGTGGACACGGCGGAGGGGGACCTCCTTGAGGAAGACGCCCACGAACACGGACGCTATCGTCACGAACATCGCTACCCAGAAGGCCTCCCCAATCGCGGTGGCCAGCGACGTCTTGACCGCGAAGATGGCCGAAGCAAATAGCTGGTCACCTTGTGGCAGCTGCTGGAAGGCGTCGCGCACGCCCGCCAACTGATCCGGGCTGAGGAGGAACTGCGGGTTGTGCAACTGGTCGAGGAGCGTGGGCGGAGCGTTCTCGGTGACCTGCCGGGGCGTGTTGGCCGCAAGCTCCGAGGAGAGGGTGCTGTTGATGAGCGAGCCCATGATCGCCACGCCCATCGTGCCGCCCACGGCGCGCAGGAACTGCATCGTCGATGTGGCGATGCCCATCACGCGGTGGCTCACCGCGTTCTGCACCGCCAGCATGTATAGGGGCAGTGACATGCCAAGGCCGATGCCCAGGATCACCATGTTCCGTCTGGCGATGAAGGTCGTGGCGCTGGCGTCCATCTGGGCGAGCAGGAACATCCCCGCGACCATCACGGTGAGCCCTGCTACCCCCAAGACTCGGTAGCGGCCCAGTCGGGACATGATCTGGCCGGCGATGGCGCTGGCGATAGACATGGCGATCATCATGGGCATGGTGACGAGGCCGGAGTTGGTGGCGGAAGTGCCGATGACGCCCTGCACGAACAGGGGGATGTAGGACAAAGAGCCGAACATGCCGACGCCCGTAAGGAAAGTGACCACGGCGGACACCGCGAAAATGCGGTTGCGGAACAGCCCCATGGGGAGCAGGGGCTCCTCGGTCCTCATCTCCGCGTATGCGAACATGGCAGTGGCCACCGCGGCCCAGGTCAGCATGCCGATGATCTGGGGCGAGGCCCAGGCGTAGCGGCTACCGGCCCAGGAAAAGGCCAGCAGCGCCGGCACCACGGTGGCCATCAGAATAACGATCCCCCTGTAGTCCAGCTTGGGCCGCGTAACGGGCCGCAGCGCCGGCATGCCGAAGAAGAGAACGAGCAGCGCCACCGACCCCAAGGGCAGGTTGATGTAGAACACCCACCGCCAGTTGACGTGGTCGGTCAGGCTGCCGCCGATGAGGGGGCCGATGACGCTGGCGGAGGCGAAGACGCCAGTCATCAGGCCGGACCACTTGCCCCGCTCGGCCGGGGGAAACACATCTCCGATGATGGCGAAGGCGATCCCCATGATCATGCCGGCGCCCAGGCCCTGCACGGCCCGGAAGGCGATGAGCTGCTCCATGCTCTGAGAGGAGCCGGACATCGCCGAGCCGAGCAGAAGGATGGCCACGCCCGCTATGTAGAAGGGCTTGCGCCCGAACAAGTCGGTCAGCTTGCCGACGATGGGGACGGTGGTCGTAGAGGTAACCATGAACGAGGTGAACACCCAGGGGAAGAGGCCCAGGCCACCCAGGCTCGCCACGATGCGGGGCAGGGAAGTGCTTACAATCGTCTGGTCCATGGCGGCGGTGAACAGGCCCAAAAGGGTGCCCACCATCACCACCACCTTGGTACGGGTGCTCATGCGGGAGATGGACTGGACGCCGGAGGGAACCGCGGCTTCCAACGCTACCCCTCCCCTCGCGATATCTCTTCCGCCTCCTGGGCGTCCAGCACCGCGGTGAGGTCCCCCAGAGCCACCACCAAACGCTCCAACTGGCGGGCGGAGAGACGATCCATGACCTCGTTTATGTGGGCGCGGCCAAGGCGCTCCACCTCCTCCACGGTGCGGGCCCCGGTGACGCTCAGGTGGTGCCGCACCAGGCGGCGGTCGCCGTGGTCGGTCTCCCGCCGCACCAACCTCTGGCGGACCAGGCGGTCCACGATGCGGGTCAGGGTGGACGGCGTCACCCTCAGCCGCTCGGCCAGGGCGCCGGCGGAGGCGCCGTCCTCGGCCCGCAGGACGAAGAGGACACGGAGCTGGGTCATGGTCAGCCCCAGTTCCACCCACGCCTCCAGACGGCCGGGGTCGAAGTGGGACATGGTGTGGCCCAGCAGGTAGAACGCGCGCTCGCGCAGGGTTTGCCGCTCCTCGATCATTTCCCTTGCACCTTATACAAATATTCTCTTACAGTCAAATACTTCCCCGGTGGCCAGCAGTCCCGTCCCCATTGGAAGCACCCTACTGCGGCTGGTACGATATGTCCCGTGAGAACCGAGTTCGAGACGACCACCGAGAACGCGGCCCTGATGCAGGCCATCGTCGCCTGCATCCGGTCGCAGGGACCGATACCGTTCCGCGACTTCATGGACGCGGCCCTCTACCATCCTCAGCACGGCTACTACCGCTCGCGACGAGAGAAGATGGGGCGCGAGGGCGACTATTTGACCAGCCCTGAGGTCAGCCCCGCCTTCGGCGTGCTGGTGGGCCGCCAGCTACGCGAGATGTGGCAGGCGATGGGCACGCCCGGCCGCTTCGATGTGGTGGAGGCGGGCGCCGGGACGGGCCTCCTCTGCCGCGACGTCCTGCGCTGGACCCGCGCCCACGCGGCCGATCTCCGCGACGCCCTCACCTACACTATCGTCGAGGTAAGCGATCCGCTGGTGCAGCGCCAGCAGGAAACCGTAGCGGAGGAGGCCGAGGACGTGCGCTGGTCCGCAGAGCTGCCGGACGACATCGAGGGCTGCCTGCTCAGCAATGAGCTGCTGGACTCCTTCCCTGTGCACAGGGTCGCCGTCCGCGACAGCGAACTGACGGAGGTCTTCGTCGGCTGGGATGGAGCCCGCTTCGTGGAGGAGTTGCGGCCGCCGTCGACGCCGGAGCTCGCCGCCTACTTCCGGCGGCTCGGCCTGCTGCCCGGCGACGGCTGCCGGGCGGAGGTGAACCTGGCGGCGGCGCAGTGGATGCGCCAGGCCGCCTCTGCTCTGCGAAGCGGGTTCATTCTTACCTTCGACTACGGCTACGAGGCCGCAGAACTGTACGCCCCCTGGCGCAGCGATGGGACGCTCCTCTGCTTCTACCGCCACAACCCCAGCGACGATCCTTATGCCCGCCTGGGACGCCAGGACATCACCAGCCACGTGGACTTCACTACTCTGCGCAGGACCGGCGAGGAGCTGGGGCTGCAGACGCTGGGGATCGCCTCCCAGAGCCAGTTCCTCGCCAACCTGGGCATCGCCGAGGCGCTCGCCCCTCCCGGGGAGGGCGACGTCAACCTAGAGGAGTACTATGCGCGCCGACGGGCCGTATCGGAGCTGATAGACCCGGCGGCCCTGGGCCGCATCCGGGTACTGGTGCAAACGAAGGGCGTGGGACATCCCCGCCTGAGAGGCCTGGAAGGAGACCTGAATGGCTAACCGGCCCGAAGCGGGAGACGCGGCGCCTGACTTCGAGCTCCCCAGCACCCAGGGGACGCTCCGGTTGAAAGACCTCACAGCCACCAAGAAAGTGCTCCTGGCGTTCTACGCTGAGGACAACACGCCCCTATGCGCCAGCGAGGTGTCCGTGCTGAAGGAGGACTACGAGCTGGTGCAGCAGCTTCGGACAGAGGTCGTGGCGGTCAGCGCCGATAGTCTCGACTCGCACCGGGACTTCGCCGACAAGCTCGGCGGAGTCCCCTTCCCCCTTGTGAGCGACGAGAACCTGGAGGCGGCCAGGGCTTACGGAGTGCTGGACGAAGCGGGCAACAGGTCGCGGCGGGCCGTGTTCGTCATCGATAAGGGCGGCACGATTCTGCACGTGGTGCCCTGGTTCCAGCCCGGCAACCCAGGCCAGTACGAGGACATCTTCGTGGCCCTGGGCTTCGAGGTGTGACACGACCGAAGACGTCGGGCAGGAGACGGTTCCGGCCCGCCGCACCCCTCGGGGCCGACCGTCCATAATGATGGCCCGTCTGCTGGCGACGGTGGTGACCGGGCTGTTCATCGTCATCGGCCTCAGCGCCAGCCTGGACGAGCAGGCCGCCGAGATTATCGTGCTTTTCGTGTTGATCGGCGTGGCGGTGGTCTGCGTCCTGCTCGCTTGGTGGAGTGTTGCGCTCGGCGCGCGTGCCCTGGCCATCGCCGGGATAGCGCTGGCGGTGTTCTTCGCCATCGTCGGCGGCGATGACAGGGTACCGCTGGCCCTGATGTTCGGCGGCCCCTACCTGCTGTCCGCCCTCCTCCTCTGGTTCGGAGCGTCGCGCCTGGCGAGAGCATGAGCGGCTGCTCGGCGGCCGACTACCGGCGGCGGCCCGGCAGCTAGCCACCCACCTGACCGAGACCAGCCTCACGTTCGCGTAGCCGTTGTCGGCGGCATTCCCCAGACGATAGAATGGGGGAGCCAAGAAAGGAGCGCCCTGCCCTTGCGGAAGTTCGCTTACTTCGCCCCGCGGAGCCTTTCGGAGGCTCTCGCCGTCTTTCAAGAGCGAGGCGAAGGGGGCCGCGCCCTGGCCGGCGGCACCGACCTGGTGGTGCAGGTGAAGGAGGGCGGCAAGATCCCTGACCCTGCGTACCTCGTCAGCCTCCGCCGCGTCCCCGAGCTTCGCGGCATCGACTTCAGCGAGGAGCGCGGCCTGCGCATCGGGGCCGCCGCCACCATGGCGGAGATCACCCAATCGCAGCCGGTCCTGGAGGGCTACCACATCCTGGCGGACGGCGCAGGGGTCATCGGCTCCGTCCAGACCATGAACATGGCGACTGTGGGCGGCAACATCTGCAACGCCGCGCCGTCGGCGGACACCGCGCCTCCGCTCCTCGCCTGCGACGCCACGGCCGCCATCGTGGGCCCGGACGGAGAGCGAGAGGTGCCACTGGAGGAGTTCTGGTTGGGGCCCAACGAGACGGTGCTGCGGCCGGGCGAGCTGCTGCGGGAGCTGCGCCTGCGCACCCCGCCGGCCAACACCGGCGGCGTCTACAAGCGCCACACCCCTCGCAAGCGGATGGACGTCGCTGTCGTGGGCGTGGGGGCACTGCTAACGCTGGGTCCGGACAACCGTATCGATCGGGCGCGCATCGCCCTCGGCGCCGTGGCGCCCACCCCCATACGTGCCCGACAGGCGGAAGAAGCGCTGGAGGGGAACACGGCCAGCGAATCGCTGTTCGCGAAGGCGGCGGAGACGACGGCGTCGGAGGCCAACCCCATCAGCGACATCCGCGGCTCAGCGGACTTCCGTCGCCACCTGGTGCGGGTGATGACCGAGCGCTGCCTGCGCGAGGCGGCGCGGAGAGCGACCAACAATCAGGCAGGCGGAGCAGGACGCAAATGAACATGGCGAGCCACAATCTAAACCAGTACAAAGCTAGCCTGACTGCAGATCAGGTTGCAGAAGGCATGACTGCGGCCAACCGAAATGCAAAGCGGCTGCTCGAAGATGCCAAATTGCTGCTTGATGCCAGGCGGTTTCCTTCGGCCGCAGCCCTGTCAATTCTCTCGATCGAAGAGTCTGGGAAGAACTCAGTTCTCAGGGGGCTGGCTCTGGCAAACAGCGCTGACGAATTGAAGAGGGGATGGCGAGACTACCGCTCGCATACAAAGAAAAACGTCGCCTGGATTCTGCCAGATCTAGCAGCGAAAGGCGCCCGCTCAGCGGACGAGCTACAGCCGATATTTGACGAGCAGTCGGATCACCCTTACGTGCTTGAACAGGTCAAGCAGATTAGCCTCTATACGGACTGCCTGGGGAAGGCGCACTGGTCCATACCAGATGATGTCATTGATGAACCATTGGCGAGAGGTCTCCTTCAGATCGCCGAAATCTTTTCACAGGATAGGGTGATAGAAACCGAGGAGATTGAACTTTGGATTGAACACCTCGGGCCGGGGTGGCAGGGACCAGACCGATGGGTGAGGAAAGCGCTCGTGAACTGGCATAAGGCGAAAGTAAAACGAGGCCTGATATCGAGTTCCGAAAGTGAGATGGAGCAATACCTAGGTAAAGGTTTAGGTCGCCCTGCGACAACTGGGCGTAAGCGAAAGTCAGGTGTGGCCCGCATAACAAATCATCCGGCAGCAAGAAAGAGCGAAGGCAATGACTAAGCGGTCAATGACCTTCACCGTCAACGGCCAGCCCTACGAGCTGGCGGTGGAGCCCCACTGGACGCTGCTGGAGACGGTGCGCGAGCAACTGGGCCTCACCGGCAGCAAGGAGGGCTGCGGCACCGGCGACTGCGGCGCCTGCTCCATGATCGTCGACGGGAAGCTGATCACGTCCTGCCTCGTGCTCGCGCCGGAGGCGGACGGCTGCGAGGTGCTGACCATCGAGGGGCTCGCTCGCAACGGCGACCTGCATCCCGTGCAGCAGGCGTTCATCGACGCCGGCGGCGTGCAGTGCGGTTTCTGTACCCCGGGGATGATCATGGCCGCCAAGGCGCTGCTGGACCGCACACCGCGGCCCACCCTCGAGGACGTGCGGGAGGGGCTGGCCGGGAACCTCTGCCGCTGCACCGGATACACCAAGATATACGAGGCGGTTCTCGCCGCCGCCGAGCGTATGGGATGATTGCTGTCATTCTGAGCGCTGCCCGCCGAAGGCGGGCGCAGCGAAGAATCTCAACGAAGCGCGAAAGGACGAGATTCTTCGTCCGCCTCCGGCGGACTCAGAATGACAGGACACCGGTGAGGCGCTAGGAAGAAGTCACATGGCCCAGAAGCCAGCCACCGGACACGAGTACCGGACCGTCGGCAAGCCGACTCCCCGCATTGAGGGCGTCGCCAAGGTCACCGGCAAGACCGTCTACGCCGACGACATGAAGCTGCCGCGCATGCTCCACGCCAAGATCCTCGGCAGCCCCTACGCTCACGCCCGCATCAAGTCCATCGACGCCACGAGGGCCCGCAACCACCCCGGCGTGGCGGCGGTGATAACGGCCGCGGAACTGCCCCCCTACAGGAAGAGCCTGTCCGAGCGCCGCCAGGTCATCTTCGCCGAGGACGAGACGCTCTTCCACAGCCAGCCGGTAGCCGCCGTCCTGGCCGAGGACCCGCACACTGCGGAGGAGGCGCTGGCGCTCATCCAGATCGATTATGAGGAGCTGCCGGCGGTTCTGGACCCGCTCGCGGCAATGCGCGACGACTCTCCCCTGGCCCGCTCCCCTCTCGGCGAGGTGGATCGCTCCGAGGAGACGGGCCACATCACGGCCGACGTGGAGCAGGAGGAGGCTACGGGGAAGGCCAGCAATGTCTCATCGCAGATGTCCTTCAAGCGCGGGGATGTGGAGCAGGGGTTCGCAGACGCGGACGTTGTCATCGAAGGCGCATGGCGGACGGCCATCGTGCATCAGTCCTACATCGAGCCCCACTCGACCATCGCCGACTACGACGCCAGCGGCGAGCTGGCCATCTGGAGCAGCACCCAGGGGCCCTTTTTCATCCGAGATCAGGTATCCAAGGCCCTGGGCATCCCGGAATCGCGCATCCGGGTCACCGCCACCGAGGTGGGCGGCGGGTTCGGCGGCAAGATCTACCTGACGGAGCTGATGGTGGCCGCGCTGGCGATGACCGTGCGCCGACCGGTGAAGTACATCATGAGCCGCAAGGAGGACATGCTGGCGGGCACGCCCGCCCCGCAGGCCGTGGTCGAGCTGAAAACCGGCATGACGAAGGACGGCGCCCTCACCGCCCTCAAGACCCGCCTCATATACGACTCCGGTGCCTTCCCGGGGGCGCCGGTGTTGCCCGGCTCCCTCTTCATCGGCGGGTACTACAAGTGCCCCAACCTGCAGATCCAGGGAGTCGAAGTGCTCACCAACAAGGTGAGCGTGGGCGCTCTCCGGGCGCCCGGAGTCTACAACGCCACCTTCGCCATCGAGAGCCACATGGACATGATGGCCCAGGAGTTGGGCTTAGACCCCCTGGAGGTGCGGCTACGCAACGCGGTGGAAGAGGGCGACCCGCTGCCCAGCGGCCAGCCCTACCCCCGCATCGGCCTCAAGCAGTGTCTGGAAGCCATCGGGAAGAGCCAGATCTGGCGGCAGCGAGCGGCCTCCGAGAAGTCCCCCAACCGCGGCGTGGGGGTGGCGGTCGGCGCATTCATGGGCGGCCTTCAGCCCGCCAGCGCCATCGTATGCCTCAATTCCGACGGTACCATCAACGTCACCGTCGGCTCCGCCGATATCACCGGCGTCAACACGACCTTCGCCCAGATCGCAGCCGAGGTGCTGAACGTGCCGCTGTCCATGATCAGCGTCACCACCGGCGACACCAAGACGGCGCCCTACGCGGGTATGAGCGCCGGCAGCAAGACCACCTACACCGTGGGGCGGGCAGTAAAGGAGGCAGCCGAAGATGCCAGACGACAGATCCTAGAGATCGCATCCAGCAGGCTGGATTGCCCCCCGGACGAACTGGAGCTGGCCGACGGCGAGGTGCGGGTGAAGGCATCAGCCGACAAGTCGCTGACGTTCCGGCGGCTGGGAAAGCTCAGCACCGACTTCGCGGCGCCGTACGCGGCCGTCGTCGGGCGGGGGACGATCGCCGCCCGCAGGTGGGCGCCGGGGTTCAGCGTCATGGCCGTCGAGGTGGAGGTAGACCCGGACACCGGCCAGGTCACCCTCCTGCGCTGCGCCATCGCCCAGGACGCCGGGTTCGCCATCAACCCGCTATCGGTATCCGGCCAGATGCAAGGGGGCAGCAGCCAGGGCCTGGGCATCGGCCTGTCCGAGGAGCTGGTCTACGACGACAAGGGGCGCCTTCTTAACGTCAACCTGCTGGACTACCGCCTGCCCACCACGCGCGACCTACCGCCCATCGAGGCGATCATCGTGGAGGTGCCCTCGGAAGAGGGGCCCTACGGCGCGCGCATCGTGGGCGAGCCATCCATCGTGCCCGGCCCCGCCGCCGTAACCAACGCCATCGCCGATGCTGTGGGCGCCCGCCTGCACGAGCTGCCGGCAACGCCGGAACGAGTGTTGAGGGCGCTGCGGAGGTTTTAGGAACCGGGTCACCCGAAGGAGGGAGAGATGAAGCCCACCAAGGACCAGATCAAACAGTACACCTCGCAAGCGCTAGAGCGCTGCCTCGAGTCCTTCTCCCGGCTGGACGACAAGGAGTGGGGCAAGAAGGCGTCTGACCGCTGGTCGGCCAAGAACTACCTGGCCCATCTGGTCATCGCCCAGGAGGAAGAGACCAACCATCTCTTGCGCCAGGCGCTGGCCGGCGAGTCGACAAGCCTCCCCGGCTTCGCCGCCCGCGAGGAGATCAACAGCTACAACGAGCAGATGCTGGGGAGGGTGCGCGACGTGCCGGTGAGCGAGCTCCTGAGCCGCCTCAAGGCTGCCACTGAGGAGACCCTGGGCGTCCTGGACGGCCTCAGCGAGGCGGACCTGGACAAGCCGGCCTCACACCCCGCCTGGGGCTGCCCGGGAACCGTCCGCGACCTCCTCTTCGCCAGCTTCCTGCACCTGCCCGGTCACTATCAGGACGTCCGTCGCGCCGCCAAGAAGAAGCTCCCCCACTGGGTGGAGGCCAGCTCGCCGGACGAGGTGCGCTTCCAGATGGACCGCACCTTCCACTACATGCCCCTGATCTATTGGAGCGACCGCGGCGGCGACATGCAGGCGACGTACCTGTTCACCATGGAGGGCGAAGGCGGCGGCCAGTGGGCGATCCGCATCAGCGACGGCAAGGCGGAGACCCGGGACAGCGCGCCCGAGAGCTTCGACGTTGAAGTGCGCACCAAGCCGGAGCTGTGGATCGACCTCACCCACAACGACCTCAATGCGATGTGGGCCATCACAACCCGCAAGGTGCACCTCGGCGGCAACGCCGGTCTGGCGATGAAGCTGAACACCCTGTTCGAGGTAAACGAGTAGCGAAACACCAAGCGGCCGAGAGGAGGCTCCCATGCCTAACCCCTTCGTTCACATCGAGATCCGCACCCGCGACATGGCTAAGTGCAAGGCCTTCTACCAGGCAATCTTCGACTGGGCCGTGAACGAGCAGACAGGCTATGGCCTCATCGACACCGGGGCGCCCCCCGCCGGCGGCATCTTCCCGGCACCGCCGGAGGTGCCCCTGGGCGTGGCGGTGTACGTTGGCGTAGACAGCATCGAGGATACGGTGAAGAAGATCCGCGACGCCGGCGGACGGATTCTCGTCGAGAAGCAAGAGG
>DAOUMF010000081.1:0-11166 GCA_034411955.1 Dehalococcoidia bacterium | reverse complement strand
CCTGGGCCCCGCCCAGCATCTGCGGCTGGAGGGGGGTGCGGCTGCGCACGTAGAGCGCACCGACGCCCTTTGGGCCGTAGAACTTGTGGGCGCCGATGGACAGCAGGTCCACCCCCAGGCGGTCCACGCTCAGGTCCAGGGTGCCCACGGCCTGCACGGCGTCCGTGTGGAAGGCGGTGTGTGGGTTCTTCTCCTTGATGATGCGGGCCACCTCCGATATCGGCTCGATCGCGCCGACTTCATTGTTGGCCAGCATGATGCTCACCAGCGTGGTGTCCTCGTCCACCGTCCGCTCCAGCTCCGCCAGGTCGATGAAGCCTTCGCCGTCCACGGGCAGGTAGGTGACGCGAAACCCCTCCTGCTCCAGCCGTTCAGCGGAGTGAAGGACGGCGTGGTGCTCGATGGCGGAGGTGACGATGTGGGCGCCCCGGCGGCGGGCGGCGTAGGCGACGCCTCGCAGGGCGAGGCCATCGCTCTCGGTGCCGCCGGAGGTGAAGACGATCTCCTGGGGCCGGCAGCCGAGGATACCCGCAATGGTGCGTCGGGCACCGTCCAGGCCCTTGCGGGCCTCCTGGGCCTCGGCGTAGACGCTGGAAGGGTTGCCCCAGGCGCCGGACAGGTAGGGGAGCATCGCCTCCAGGACGCGGGGGTCGAGAGGCGTTGTGGCGGCGTGATCCAGGTATACGCGCTCTGATATCGCTCTCATCCCGTATCGGCGCCTCGCTGCCACCGTAGCATCGTGCGATTGAGGCGGTCAAGGCGAAACATCCGGCCCGGACGCTTCGGAGAACAGCCTCTGACACGTTGCCAGCAGAGTGGCCTCGTGCTATTATACAAGCGTACTTGAGATTTTTACAGTCCAATGTTTGAAAACGGCCCGTCCTATATCCGCCCACCTGGTGGAGGCGTTCCTGACCGAGAGTACGTTATACTGAGGGCGGGTTCCGCTAAGGGGCTCATGGGCGGCTGAGGAGGAGTGTCGTCATGCCCAGCCCAAAGGTGATTTCTCGCAAGACGAAGGATCTCGACTCTGAGTACAAGTGGGGTTTCGTCACCGACATCGAGGCGGACGTCGCCCCTAAGGGCCTCAACGAGGATATCGTCCGGCTGATCTCCGCGAAGAAGAACGAGCCCGACTGGATGCTGCAGTGGCGGCTCAAGGCCTACCGGCACTGGATCAAGCAGAACTACAAAGAGCCAAAGTGGGCCAAGATACATTACCCACCCGTGGACTTCCAGGACATCCACTACTACTCTTCTCCGCTGAAGGACAGGCGACCAGAGGGCCTGGAGGAAGTGGACCCTGAACTGATAGAGGCTTTCAACAAGCTGGGCATCCCCCTGGAGGAGCAGAAGAGGCTCACGGGCGTGGCGGTGGACGCGGTGTTCGACAGCGTCTCCGTCGCCACCACGTTGCAGGAGACACTGGACAAGCTCGGCATCATCTTCTGCTCGTTCAATGAGGCGACGCAGAAGCACCCCGACTTGGTGCGAAAGTATCTCGGGTCTGTGGTGCCGTACACGGACAACTTCTACGCCAGCCTCAACTCCGCCGTCTTCAGCGACGGCTCCTTCGCCTATGTGCCTCCGGGGGTGCGCTGTCCGGTGGAGTTGATGACCTACTTCCGCATCAACACGGAAGGCACCGGCCAGTTCGAGCGGACGCTCATCATCGCCGACGAAGGCAGCTACGTTAGCTACCTGGAGGGCTGCACGGCGCCCATGAGGAAGTCCCACCAGTTGCACGCGGCGGTCGTGGAGCTCATCGCCCTGGACAACGCCGAGATCAAATACTCGACGCTGCAGAACTGGTTCCCGGGCGACAAGGAGGGCAAGGGCGGCGTGTACCACTTCGTCACCAAGCGAGGGAAGGCCGCGGGCGTCAACTCCAAGATCTCTTGGACGCAGGTGGAGACCGGCTCCGCCATCACCTGGAAGTACCCCGGCTGCATCCTCCAGGGGGACAACTCCACCGGCGAGTTCTACTCCGTGGCCATGGTGAACAACTACCAGCAGGCCGACACAGGCACCAAGATGATCCACATCGGGAAGAACACGAAGAGTACCATAGTGTCCAAGGGCATCTCCGCAGGGCATGGGGAAAACACCTACCGCGGCCTGGTGAAGATCATGCCCTCGGCCACCGGGGCGAGGAACTTCACGCGCTGCGACTCCCTCCTCATCGGTGACAAGTGTGCGGCGCACACCGTGCCCTACATCGAGGTGCGGAACCCGACCGCCCACATGGAGCACGAGGCCACCACATCTAAGGTGAGCGACGACCAGCTCTTCTACTCCATGCAGCGCGGCATCTCCGAGGAGGATGCCCAGCATATGATCATCAACGGGTTCTGCAGGGGCGTCTTCCAGGAGCTGCCCTTCGAGTTCGCCATGGAGGCGTCCCAGCTACTGAAGGTAAGCCTGGAGGGAACCGTCGGCTAGATGAGCGCACGAGGAGATAACCACAGCCGACGACCACTGCTAAAGGTACGTAACCTGCACGTGAGTGTGGGGGGCGCGGAGATACTGAAGGGGCTGGACCTCACGGTTAAGCTGGGTGAGGTGCACGCCATCATGGGCCCCAACGGGAGCGGCAAGAGCACCCTGACCAACGCCCTGGCAGGAAAGCCTGAATACGAGGTCACTGAAGGGGAGATCCTTTACGGAGGCAAGAACCTGCTGAAGATGTCACCAGACCAGCGGGCTCTGGAGGGGATCTTCCTCGCCTTCCAGTACCCGGTCGAACTGCCGGGGGTTCGCAATCGGGAGTTCATGAAGGCAGCCCTGGACGCCGTACGCGGGCATCGCGGCCTGGACAAGCTGAGCGTGAGACAGTTCAACAAGCTGTTCCAGGAGAAGATCGGGGAGGTTGAGATCGACCCCGAGCTGATGAAGCGCTCCGTCAACGAAGGGTTCTCCGGCGGCGAGAAGAAGCGAAACGAGATGGTACAGATGGCGATCCTGGAGCCGAAGCTGGCGCTCCTGGACGAGACCGATTCGGGGCTGGATATCGACGCCCTCAGGATCGTCGCCAACGGCGTCAACAGGTTTCGCGGGTCGGCAAACGCCATCGTGCTTGTCACCCACTACCAGCGCATCCTAAACTACATAACCCCTGATTACGTCCACGTGCTCATGGACGGCCGCATCGTGACGGTTGGCGGCCGCGAGCTGGCCCTGGAGCTGGAAGCGAAGGGCTACGAGTGGGTCAAGGAGGCCGTCGAGAGCGGCAGGGAAATAGGCGTCTAGGACGGTGGAGCCGAAGAATGGCTCGAACTCCCGCTGCGAGATACAAAAGGTACCTGGCCGACTTCCGCGCCTTTGAGAGAGGCGTTCCGGCCAAAGGGCCGGGGTGGCTTCGGCAGGTGCGGCAGCAGGCGTTATCCCGCTTTTCCGAGTTGGGTCTTCCTACCGCCCGCCGTGGCAACGAGATATGGAAGTACACCAACGTTGGGCCCATCGCGGATGCCGCCTTCAGCTACCCCTTCCACGTCAGCTCGGAGGTGAAGCCGGCCGACGTACGGCGCGTCGCCCCCTGGCACGATGGCTGGGCGAGCGTCGTCTTCGTCAACGGCCGCTACTCCCGCGCCCTCTCGGCTGCGGCGGACGCCCTTGACGGCGCTCGCGTGACGAACCTGGCCGAAGCAGTGCTGGCCGACGGCGACGTGATCGAGAAGCACCTCGCCCGGCATGCGACCTTTGAGGACGACGGGTTCACGGCGCTGAACACCGCCTTCCTGCAGGATGGGGCTTTCGTCCATGTGCCGGAAGGCGAATCACCCCCGTCGCCGCTGCACCTGATCTTCGTCACCACGGGCGACGCCCAGCCCACCGCCTCGTACCCCAGGACGCTCATCGTCGCCGGCGCCAACAGCAGGCTGACCGTCATCGAGAGCTACGTCAGCCTTTCGCCGGCCCGCTACTTCACCGACGCCGTGACGGAGATCGTCCTCGCTGACGGCGCCCAGATCGAGCACTACAGGCTCCTCTTGGAGAGCGCGGACGCCTTCCACGTCGGGACTAGCCGCGTCTACCAGGGACGGGACAGCACGTTCTCCTCTACGTCTTTCGCCAGGGGCGCGGCCATCGGCAGGAACGACTTCCGTGTCCTGCTGGATGAGCCCGGCAGCTCCTGCTTCCTCAAGGGCCTGTACGTGACCTCAGGCACACAGCATGTCGACAACTACATCAATATCGACCACGCGAAGCCCCACACCAGGAGCCGTCTGTACTACAGGGGCATCCTCGACGGCAGCTCCAGGGCGGTTTTCGGGGGCATCGTCCTGGTGCGGCCGGGAGCCGTGAAGGCCGACTCGCATCAAGAGGACAAGAACCTGATACTATCGGAAGAGGCGGAGGTGGACAGCAAGCCGAGCCTGGAGATATACGCCGATGACGTCAAGTGCGGCCACGGGGCCACTGCGGGCACCGTCGCGGAAGACGCGATATTCTACATGAGGAGCCGAGGCTTGGACCCGGAGACGGCCACCGCATTCCTGATCAAGGGCTTCGCCAGCGAGATCATCGACGGCGTACGAGTGCCGCCGCTGCGCGCCTATCTTGGGAGGCTGGTCTGGCGGGCACTGCCGGGCGTTCGATTGGGGCGGAGATCATGACTGGAGCCAGGCCCATGATCAGGCAGGACGCCTCAGGTAAGCCGATCAAGGGCCTCGACGTGGTGAGGATCAGGGAGGACTTCCCTATCCTCAGCCGCACCGTATACGGGAGGCCGCTGGTCTATTTGGACAACGCGGCCACCTCCCAGAAGCCGCGCCAGGTCATCGAGGCGCTGGCGCGCTACTACGAGCACTACAACGCGAACATCCACCGCGCCGTGCACTGCCTGGGGGAGGAGGCTACCGCTGCCTACGAAGAGGCGCGGGAGAAGGTGGCCCGGTTCATCAACGCTCCCTCGCCGGACTGCATAGTCTTCACCCGCAACACGACAGAGTCGATCAACCTCGTCGCTTACACCTGGGGTCGAGCCAACGTAGGGCCGGAGTCTGAGGTCCTCCTCACCCCGCTGGAGCACCACTCCAACCTCATCCCCTGGCAACGCCTCGTCGCCGAGAAAGGGGCATCGCTGCGCTACATCGGCCTCACCGACCACCAGACCCTGGAGCTGGACGGGCTGGAGGGCCTGATGGACGAGCGCACGCGCATCCTGTCGGTGACGCACGTCTCCAACGCCGTCGGCACCATCAATCCCGTCGAGAAGCTGGCGGCGCAGGCTCATCGCAACGGGACGACGGTGCTGGTTGACGGCGCCCAGAGCACCCCCCACATGCCGGTGGACGTCCAGGCGATGGGCTGCGACTTCTTTGCCTTCTCCGCTCACAAGATGCTCGGCCCCACGGGCGTCGGCGTCCTGTACGCCCGGCGCGAGCTTCTGGAGGAGATGGAGCCGTTCCTGGGCGGCGGCGAGATGATCAGCCGGGTCACGTTCGAGGACGCGACCTGGAACGACGTGCCCTGGAAGTTTGAGGCCGGCACGCCTAACATCGCCGATGTCATCGCCTTCGGCGCCGCTATCGATTACCTGGAGGGGCTGGGCATGGAGAACGTCCGCGCCCACGAGGTGGAGGTCACCGGCTACGCACTGGGCCGACTCCGTGAGATGGACGAGATGACGATCTACGGCCCGCCGGACGCGGCCGACCGCGGTGGCGTAATCTCCTTCAACTATCCCAACCTCCACCCCCATGACGTCGGCACCGTGCTCGACCGGCACGGGGTGGCGATCCGCGCCGGCCACCACTGCACTCAGCCCTTGATGCGCAGCCTGGGAGTGTCGGGGACGGCCCGGGCCAGCTTCTACATCTACAACACGCACGAGGAGGTGGACCTGCTGATGGAGGCCCTGAGTAAGGCCCGCACCTTCTTTGAGCAATGACGCCTAGTAGAGAAGAAGAGTACGCCCAGCAGGAATCCCAGCTCGACGAACTCTACCGCGAGGTCATCCTCGACCACTACCGCAACCCCCGCCACCGCGGCTCCCTGCCCGCGCCCACGGTGAGCCGCGAGGGGTACAACCCTCTCTGCGGCGACGAGATTACGCTGGAGCTTGCCGTGGACGGCGGCCTGGTTCAGGACGTGGCCATCCGCGGCGGCGGCTGCTCCATCAGCCAGTCTTCGGCGTCCATGATGGCCGAGGCGATCGTGGGCAAGAAGCTGGAAGACGTAGAGGCGCTGTTCAAGGACTTCACGGCCATGATGACGGGCTCCGACGAGGTGGACCCCGAGTCCCTGGGCGACCTGGAAGCGCTGGTCGGGGTGCGCAAGTTCCCCGTGCGCGTCAAATGCGCGACTCTGGCCTGGCACACGCTGCATGAGGCCCTGGAGGCGTTGGGCCAAGGCAGCGGCTAGGGCGGCGCACTTGCAGGAGCGGGGAAGATGACGACCTCCGTCGACCAGCAGACGCAGAGACGCCGCGGTGTGGGACTCATCGCCCACGACCCGGAGAGGGCATTCGGGGGCTACACTCTGTTCACTCCTCAGTTCAGGGGCGGCCCACCCCTGCTCATCGATATGGAGGGGGAAGTCGTCCACGAATGGCGGACGCCTCTTCCGGTCGGCTACGCGAGTCTTCTGCCGAACGGAAACCTGCTCGCTCTGGGCAGAACGCCGGAGTCCAGCAGGCCCTTCCGCGTCTGGCAGCTCGTCAGGGCGGGGGTGGTGATGGAGCTAGACTGGGAGGGGAAGGTGCTGTGGGAAGTCAGGCACCCGGACCATCACCACGACGCCCGCCTGACGCGCAGCGGGAACGTCCTGATGCTCTGCGTCGAGGAGGTGCCTCCCGACGTCGCCGCCAGGGTTCAGGGCGGCTTGGCCGGGAGCGAGCACGAAGGAGTGATCTACTCGGACAGGGTCGTCGAGATGACCAAGGAAGGCGAGGTCGTCTGGGAGTGGCACGCCTGGCAGCACCTCGACCCGGAGGTGGACCGCATCACTCCGCAGGACTGGCGTGAGGAGTGGACCCACGCCAATACCGTTGAAGAGCTTCCCGATGGCGACATTTTGGTGAGCTTCCGCAACATCAGCACCGTTGCCATCATCGAACGGAGCACGGGCGACATCCGCTGGCGCCTGGGGCCCGAGATGCTCGCCCAGCAGCACTGCCCGAACCTCCTGGCCAACGGAAACATCCTCCTATTCGACAACGGCACCCATCGCGCGGATAATCCATTGACGTTCTCACGCGTGCTCGAGATAGACCCTGCGACGAAGCGGATCGTGTGGAGGTATCAGGATCGTCCGATGTTCAACTTCTACAGCCCTTACGAGTCGAGCGCGCAGCGACTCGCCAACGGGAACACGTTCATCTGCGAGGGGGTCTTCGGCCGGTTGTTCGAGGTAACGGTCGAGGGAGCGGTCGTCTGGGAGTACATCAACCCGTATTTCGGAGAGGCCGGTCTGCTTGGTGAGAACAACTGGCTGTTCCGAGCATTTCGCTACTCACCGGAGGAGATCGAGCGGGCCTCTGGAGGCCGCATCGCACCTCCTCGGTCCAGGTGACGCGCGGTTCATGCGGGAGACGTTCGGGGGTGTCAAGACTCCATTCGTTGTCGGCGGCAGGCCGTGTGCTAGCGCTCTCGATGCCACACGACGGCGCCCACCGGCCTCAGTCGAAGCGGTAGGTGCCGAAGTCTCGGGCGACGAGGACGTTCCCCAGCCCGGCGATGTCAGGGTCTCCGTTGAGGTGGGTTAGGACTATCGTCGTCTCGGACGCCACTCGCTTCCGTATCGCCGCCAGGTCGTCCGTCCCCAGGTGCTCGGGGCCGCTGCCCTCGGTGTAGGTGCAGTCCAGCACCAGCACATCGGCTCCCTCAGCTAACTGGAAGATCTCGTCGCAGAACATCGTGTCGCCCGTGTAGGCCACCGTCCTGTCGCCGACGGGCACGCGGTAGCCGAAGCAATCCAGCTTGCCCGACACGTGGTTCATGGGGAAGGCGCGGAAGGCGATCTCGTTCACGTACTGGTCGGTGCCGGGCCGTGCCTCCAGGTAGCGGCGGCGATAGCCCACGTCGCGAGTAACGTCCGTGTAGCACTGGCGGGCGAACTCCTCGATCTTCTGCTCTACCCCCGGCGGGCCGACTATGAAAAGGTCGTCCCGGCGCTCCGTCAGGTAGACGTGCTCCAGGAAGAGGAACGGCAGCCCCATGAAATGGTCGCCATGAAAGTGGCTGATGAAAACCACCTCGATATCGGTGGCGGGCATGGCAAGCCGCTTGAGGTGGGGGAGGACCGTGGGCGGGGCGTCGAACAGGTAGCGACCGTTGGCCAGGAAAGAACTCCAGTAGCGTCCGCCGGAGGAACCGAACGCGTCACCGGATCCGAGGAAGGTCAATTCCAGTGTCATGTATCGAGCGCATCCTCCTCAGGTTTGCAGCAAGGCTGAGCCCCGACGAATCGGGACTCAGCCCCTCCTATTAGCTGCTGTACCCTTGCTCTTCTATTCTACTTCTTCAAGATGTTGATGGTACAGGCAGAGCCCAGGCCGATAACGTGGGCCAGACCCACCTTGGCCCCCTCCACTTGGCGACCGCCAGACTGACCCCGCAACTGCCAGACGATCTCGGTGATGCCGCAGGGGCCGGTGGCGCCGAGCGGGTGGCCGCGGGAGAGGAGGCCGCCGCTGGCGTTGACCGGGATCCTGCCGCCGAGGGCGAAGTCGCCCGCGTCCGTCCTGGGGCCGGCCTCCTCGTTCGGGCAGAGCTGCAGGTTTCCGTAGTGGAGCATCTCGGCGGTGGCGAAGCAGTCGTGCAGCTCCACCACGTCCAGGTCCTCGGGCCCGATGCCCGCCTCCTCGTAGGCCTGCTTGGCGGCGTTGCGGGTGAGGGTGTTGACGTCGAACATCGCCAGGTCCCGCTCCTGCCAGGGGTCAGAGGTGAGGACGTTTGCGGCGATGTGAATCGGCTGGCTGGTGTACTGCTTGGCCTTGTCGGCAGGGGCGACGATCACGGCCCCGGCGCCGTCGCCGGTGGGGCAGCACATGTAGAGGGTGTTGGGCCAGGAGATCATCCTGGCGTTCGTTATCTCTTCGATGGAGAACTCTTGCTGATACTGGGCGTTCGGGTTGTGTACGGAGTGCTTGTGGTTCTTGTATGCCACCTTGACAAACTGCTCGAAGGTGGTGCCGTACTTGCGCATATGCTCCACGCCCATCTGGGCGAAGACGGCGGGCATGGTGCCGGAGCCCACAAACCCCTCCGAGATGAGGCCTCGGCCGTAGGGGTCGTCTTGGCGGCCGCCCAGGAGGCCCATCTTGCCCATCTGCTCGCTGCCCACTCCTACGGCCAGGTCGTAGGCGCCCGAGGCGACGGCCATCCACGCCTCGCGCACGGCCGTGGAGCCGGTGGCGCAGGCGTTGGCCACGTTCACCACCGGGATGCCCGTCTGGCCGATGGTGTGGAGGATGCGCTGGCCCACCATGGCGTTCGCCTGGTAGAGGTTGCCGCTCACCAGGAGCTCAAGGTCCTTGACGCCTATGCCGGCGTCCTTGCAGGCCAACAGCACCGCCTCGGCGCCCAGCTCGTGTACGTACTTGTCGGGATACCGACCGAACTTCAGCAGTCCCACACCAATGATCGCTACGTCTCGCACGCGACTTTCTCCTTTCCGACCTCCGTCACAGCCGATCCTAGCCGCTGCCCGCGGGCCGGAACTTGTAGGCGATGACGTCGTTGCCTTCTTTGTCGCTGTACACCTTCTCCGTGTACATCTCGACCTTCTTGCCCAGCCAGTCCTTTGGGTCGGGGTTGTTGGGGTCGAGGCCCATGACGGTGCCCCGCACGGACACTCCTTCCGGCAGGTCAACGGTAGCGGCCACAAAGGGGGCGGGAATGCCGGGGAAGGACTGGTAGATAACAGTAAAGGAGTAAACTTCCCCCTCGCTGCTCAAACGGATCTCTTCCAGCTCCTGTCCGGTGCACTTGGAGCAGGCCATGCGCGCGCCCGCGAAGACGGCCCCGCAGGACTTGCACTTGCTGCCCCACAGGTAGGGCTGCTCACCGGGAGACTCCGGGAGTTTGAGGAAGGGGACGATGGGTCGGGGTTTCTTCTCGGTTGCGGCTTCTTGAGTCAATGGCGAACCTCCTGGGCCTGCCTGCCGGGAGGCAGGGCTATCTGGGTGGTTAGATTTGTATCATGGCGCGCGCCGGACGGTCAAGCTTGGACGGGCCTCCTACTCCGGCACGTGCTGGTCATCCCGGTCCATCGGCGGTATGGAGAGGCTCAGCAGCAGAGCCGGGCCGTCCACCGGCCGCACGCTGTGGTGCACCCCCATCTCGATACGCACCGTCTCGTAGGGGCGCAGCCGCATCGTGCGGCCTGCTACCTGCGCTTCCACCTCCTCCTCCAGGACCGTGTATATCTGGGTGGACTTTTCGTGGTAGTGCAGCGCCACCTGCTCCGATCTCTTCATGCCGATGATACGGATGCTGCACTCCGGCATCTCAACGTGCGACAGGATCTGGTAGTTCCCCATCTGCTTCATGGCAACCTCCTCACGCGGGCGGACGCCCGCCCGTCGGGGCGAAGTAGCTAGCGCGGGCCTTCTGGTACTCCTGCGGCTGGTTCAGGTCCAGCAGCACCACCTCCGTCTCGAAGGCCAGCTCTGTGACGTCATTGGCATGTCTCCGGATGACGGCTCGCAGGCCCTGGGTCGCCTCGCTGACCTGCCGCAGCTCCGGGAGCAGGGAGCCAGCGAGCACCGGTGGGTGGCCGCGCCTCGCCTCGTAGGTGGGGACGGTGATGAGGCCGGCGGAGCGGCGGTGCGCGTCCACCAGCCGCGCGATGACGTCGTGCGGCCGGGGCTGGTCGACGTTGAGGACGAGGACGGCGGCGGTATCGTTGGGGAGGGCGGCAGCGCCCACGCGCAGGGAGGCTGCCCGCCCCTCATTGTATAGCTCGTTGATGATGGCCTGGGCGCCGGCCCTGCGCACGTAGGGGTGCACCTCCTCGGCGCGGTGGCCCAGCATCACGACCACGCGGTCGATGGGCGGCCTCTTGAGCTGGGCCAGTTGGTATTCGATGAGGGTGTGGCCGCCCCACTCGAGCAGGGGCTTGGGTGTGCCCATGCGGGAACTCTCGCCTCCGGCTAGGAGGATGGCGGTGACGGTCATGGGCTACGGCGTGCCCTCCATCGGCTGCCAGAGGGACATCTCG
>DAOUMF010000080.1:0-5122 GCA_034411955.1 Dehalococcoidia bacterium | reverse complement strand
GGAACTGGAGGCCGATGATGCCGGCGTCGTTGCCCATGACGGCGATGGGGGAATTCTCAGAGTGGGCGAGGGAGCGGAAGCCTGGGGGCGGCTCCGCCACGCGGTCGCCGTGGGACATCCAGACAGGCATGGAGGGGGGGAGACCGGCGAAGAAATCCGAAGGGGAGTCGCCCTGGTAGATGACGGCGTGTCCGTACTCGCGCTCGCCGGAGGGGGCGACGCGGCCGCCGAGCTGGTGGGCGATGAGCTGCATGCCGTAGCAGATGCCGAGGACGGGGAGGCCGGAGTCGAAGACATAGGTGGGGGCCAGAGGCGCGCCTTCGTCGTATACGGAGGCGGGGCCGCCGGAGAGGATGAAGCCGCGAGGGTTGAGCTTCTCGACCTGCTCCCAGGGGGCGTCGAAGGGGACGAGCTCGCAGTAGACGTGGCACTCGCGGACTCGGCGGGCGATGAGCATGCTATACTGAGAGCCGAAATCGAGGACGACCACCGTTTCCGGCTGGGCCGGGGGTTGGCCCTCGCGGGGCTGTTCGCCCTCGCGCTCGCGGGCGATCTCCAGGTAGGTGGAGACCTCCAGGTCATCGGAGGTAGGTACGCGGTGAGTGGACTCGGGGCTGGCTTCCGTTTCCGCCACGGGGCAGGTCGCCCTCCCTTCGACAAGCTCAGGGCAGGCCCTTTTGGAGATGGTAGCATCGGCACGGGCAGAGGGTCAAGGTTTCGGCGGTCAAGGGCGTAGGTGGGTTAGCCGTTTCCCGTGCTTCGTTTAGTGCTGTAGTTAGGTTATCCTTACACGATTCGAGTTGAGCGAGACGAGGATAATCCCCGCTAGGGACCGCGACTGCGTGGAGGAGGCGGTGCGCATTCTGCGCGCGGGCGGGCTGGTCTGCTATCCCACCGACACCGTCTACGGAATCGGCGCTGCGGCGGGCGACGACGCTGCCGCGCGCCGCCTGTTCGCCGTCAAGGGACGCTCTCGAGACAAGCCGATGCCGCTGCTCCTGGCGGACACCTCCGACGCGGCGCGGGTGGCGGACGTGACACCCCTCGCCGCGACGTTGGCGGGCCGGTTCTGGCCGGGAGCCCTGACCATCGTCATGCCCAAGGCACCGTCCTACCGCAGCCTGGCCCTCGCGGGCAGCGAGACGGTGGCCCTACGGGTCCCGAACCATGACCTACTCCGCGAAATCGTCCGCGCCCTAGGCGAGCCCGTCACGGGCACCAGCGCCAACCGCGCCGACGCTCCCGCGCCTGTTTCAGCGGGGGAGGTCGCGTTACAGATTGGCGAGATGGTGGAACTGATCATCGACGGTGGTCTATCCCAGGCTAGACTCGAGTCGACAGTGATTGACATAACACATGACATCCCCAAAGTGCTGCGAGAGGGTGCGGTCAGCAGGGAAGAGATCGAGGACGCATTGGGACGAGCGGTGAAGGGCAGGATGTAGGCTCGCGATAGGAGGTTCGGAAATGGCGACGGGAAGCACGCTGAGGACGACAGCGCTCGGACTGCTGGTGGCCGCCGGTGCGGCCTCGGCGGGGGCGTACTACCTCCTGCGCCGGCCCCTGCCCAAGGGAAGAGGACGGGTGAGGTTGCGCGGGCTTGACGAGGAGGTGGAGATCCTGCGCGACCGCTGGGGGGTGCCGCACATCTACGCCAGCAACCTGCGCGACCTGGTCTTCGCGGTGGGGTACACCCAAGCACAGGACAGGCTGTGGCAGATGGAGTTCAACAGGCGTGTCAGCTCGGGGACGCTGGCGGAGGTGCTGGGGGAAGGGGCGCTGGAGTACGACTGTCTGACGCGGCGGATCGGCTTCCGGCGGGTGTCGGAGAAGGACTGGCGGGAACCCGAAGCGACGGAGAGGGCGGTGCTGGAGGCGTTCAGCGCCGGGGTCAACGCCTATCTGGAGAGCGGCCGGCTGCCCATCGAGTTCAGCATCCTCCGCTACCGGCCGCAGCGGTGGCACCCGGTGGACACGATAACGTTCGCGCGGTTCATGAGCTGGGCGCTGTCCGGGAACTGGGACACGGAGATCCTGCGCTCGTGGACGGTGGAGCGGTTCGGAGCCGAGGTGATGGCGGAGCTGGAGCCCCGATACCCCGTGGGGAAACCGCTGATCGTGCCGCCGGGGACGGCCGCGAAGGGCGCGGGGCCGACACTGGAGGAGGACTACGGTGTGGCGACGGAACTCGCGGGGGTGCTGACCGGCCCCGGCATGAGCAATAGCTGGGCGGTGAACGGGAAGAAGTCCGCCACGGGCAAGCCGCTGCTCGCCAACGACCCACACCTGCCGCTGCAGATGCCGTCCCTGTTCTGGGAGTACCATGTGGACTCGCCCGAACTGAAGGCGGCGGGCGCCTGCCTGCCGGCGACCCCCGGCGTGCTCATCGGGCACAACGACCGCGTCGCCTGGGGGCTGACGGCGGCGATCGTGGACGGGGACGACCTCTACGTGGAGAGGGTAAACCCAGACAATCCCTCGCAGTACTCCTACGAGGGGCAGTGGGTGGACGGCGAGGTGGCACGGGAAGAGATCAGGGTGCGCGGCCGCAAGAAGCCGGTGGTGGAGGAGGTGCTGATCACCCGCCACGGCCCGGTCATCAGCCCGTGTATAAAGGGCGAGACGCGGACGCTATCGCTGCGCAGCGTCGTCCTGGAGCCTGCCCACCAGATTCAGGGGATAACGATGCTGATGGCCGCCCGCGACTGGGAGGAGTTCCGGGAGGCGCTGCGGCTGTGGCCAGCGCCCTCGCAGAACTTCGTCTACGCGGACGTGGAAGGGAACATCGGCTACCAGTTGGGCGGGCTGGTGCCGGTGCGGGCGAAGGGGCACGGCGTTCTGCCAGTGCCCGGCTGGAGCGGCGAGTACGAGTGGACCGGGTGGATACCCTTCGATGAGCTGCCCTCGGCGCTCAACCCGCCCACGAACTGGGTGGCGACGGCGAACAACAAGATCGCCGACGACGATTACCCCCACTTCCTGAGCGCGCACTGGGCCGACAGCCCCCGCCAGGAGCGCATCGTCGAGATGCTGGAGGAGAAGGAGAAGCTCTCCGTCGAGGACTTCCGGCGTATGCAGAGCGACCTGCTGTCGCTGCCGGCGCGGGAGCTGGTGCCGCGGATGCTGGAGCTCGATGCGAAGGACGAGTGGTCGAGGCGGGCGCTGACGTTTGTACGGGCCTGGGACCGCGTAGTGGCTCCAGACAGCGTAGGAGCCTGCGTGTTCGAGGTGTTCTTCTCCCACCTGGTGCGCGAGACGCTGGAGGAGAAGGTGGGGTCGTGGTCCGACTTCTACATGGGCCGCGGGATGCATCCCCTGCGGCCCAACGGCAGCTTCTTCCAGCTCTCTCCTTCGTGGCTTCTGAGGAAGATGCGAGAGAAGAAGAAGTGGTTCGCGGGGAAGAGCTGGCAGGAGGCGATGCAGGAGGCGCTGGCCTCGGCCGTAGGGGAGCTGCGGCAGCTCATGGGCGATGA
The DNA here is from genome assembly GCA_034411955.1 of Dehalococcoidia bacterium. Classification (GTDB taxonomy): domain Bacteria; phylum Chloroflexota; class Dehalococcoidia; order SM23-28-2; family RBG-16-64-32; genus DAOUMF01. The sequence goes on along the minus strand of DAOUMF010000080.1, from coordinate 1,649 downwards.
CGTGTCGCAGTGGCAGTGGGGAAGGCTGCACCGGCAGACGTTCCGCCATCCACTGGGGTCCGCCTCTGGCGGACGTGCCCTGTCGCGTCTGTTCAACCGGGGGCCTCTGGCCGTCGGTGGCGACCCCAACACGGTGTGGCAGGCCGCCTACGCGCCGTACTATGACTACGAGCTGAGGGGACCCACGGCGTGCTACCGGCAGATCATCGACATGGGCAACTTCGACAACAGCCTGGCGGTCATCCCCTCCGGCCAATCAGGCCATCCGGGCAGCCGCCACTACGGCGATCTCATCGGGCTGTGGCAGCGGGTGGAGCACCACCCGATGCTGTGGGAGCGGTCGTCGGTGGAGCAGCAGGCCCGGGGCCGGCTGGTGCTGGCGCCTGCAGGGAGCGACGGCGCAGAGGGGGCGTAGGTCAGCGGTGGCCCACAAGCGCAGTCTGGGCAATGACGATGCGGTTGAGATGGCCGCGTACGACTCCGCCTGGCCTGCCGCGTTCCAGCGGGAGCGCGCCCTGATAGCCGTCGCCCTCGGCGACCTCGCGCTCGCCATCGAGCACGTGGGGAGCACGGCGGTGCCCGGACTAGGCGCCAAGCCGATCATCGACATCACGGTGGGCCTGCGCCGACAGACCGACGGCGAGGAGTGCGTGCGGCCCCTGGAGGAGCTGGGCTACGAGTACCGGGGGGAGGCCGGGATCCCGGGGAGGCTGTACTTCCGCAAGCTGACTGACGGCCTGCGGACGCACCACATACACATGGTGGAGCTTGAGAGCGACTTCTGGCAGCGGCAACTCCTCTTCCGCGACTACCTGCGGGAACACCCGCAGGAGGCCAGGGCGTACTACGAGCTGAAGGTGCGGCTGGCGGCGCAGTATGGCGCCGACCGCGACGGCTACACCGAGGCCAAGACGGAGTTCATCGAGTCGGCGCTGAGGAAGGCGAGAGAGGCCGCCAAGTGATGGGAGCAGAACCATGCCCAAGAAGACGGTCCGCGACGTAGACGTTGAAGGCAAGCGGGTGCTGGTGCGGGTGGACTACAACGTCCCTCTGGACCCGGAGTCGGGGAAGGTGCTGGACGACACGCGCATCAAGGCCACGCTGCCCACTATCGAGCACCTGCGGGGCAGGCAGGCGAAGGTGACACTGTGCTCGCACCTGGGGCGGCCCAAGGGCAAGCGAGACGCTTCGATGAGTCTCTGGCCCGCAGCGGAGCGGCTGTCGGAGCTGCTCGGCTCGCCGGTGAAGACGACAGGCTGTTGCTGCGGGCCGGTGGTGCAGGAGATGGCGCATTCGCTCCAGGCGGGCGAGGTGCTGCTGCTGGAGAACGTGCGCTTCCACGAGGAGGAGACGAAGAACGATCCGGAGTACGCGAAGGCGCTGGCCAGCCTGGCCCAGGTGTACGTCAACGACGCCTTCGGGTCGGCGCACCGGGCGCACGCCTCCACGGAAGGCGTGGCCCGCTACCTGCCGGCGGTTGCGGGACTGCTGATGGAGAAGGAGCTGGAGTTCCTGGGCCGGGCGATGCAGGACCCGCAGCGCCCCTACGCGGCGATCATCGGCGGAGCGAAGGTCAGCACCAAGATGGGGGTGCTGGAGAGCCTGCTGGAGCGGGTGGACAAGCTGCTCATCGGCGGCGGCATGGCCAA
>DAOUMF010000079.1:0-1724 GCA_034411955.1 Dehalococcoidia bacterium | reverse complement strand
AGGTGGGGGTGTTCGAGATGACAGGCCAGGGGCTGGCCGGCGTGGACAACCCCTCCCAGGCGTTCATCGCCGAGCGGGCCAGCGGCGCCGTCGGCTCCGTAGTCGTGCCCACGCTGGAGGGCAGCCGACCCCTGCTGGTGGAGGTGCAGGCGCTGACCAGCCCCACCGCCATGCCCACACCCCGCCGGACAGTCAACGGCCTCGACTTCAACCGCCTGCTGCTCGTCGCCGCCGTCCTCACCCGCCGCGTCGGCCTCTCCCTGGCCGGGCAGGACGTCATCGCCTCCGTGGTGGGCGGCCTGCGCGTGCATGAGCCGTCAGCCGACCTCGGCCTGGCCCTGGCCATCGTCTCCAGCCACCGCGACAAGCCCGTGCCTCCCGACCTGGCAGCCGTGGGCGAGGTGGGCCTCTCCGGCGAGCTCCGCTCGGTGTCCCAGCTTGAACGGCGGCTTCTGGAAGCGGAGCGCCTCGGCTTCCGGCGCTGCCTGTTGCCGGAGTCGGCCCTCGCCCGCGCCAAACCGAAGACGAAGCTGGAACTCCTTCCCGCCGCCACACTGCGTGAGGCGATCCGTATCACGTTCACCTAGACGGTTGCGTTGCCAGCATCGCCGTCCACGGCTAGTATGAGATAACCACAGGGGCGGCCGCCGCACGACTGCCCTGGCAAAAAGGTTCGAGGAAGGAGGCTCAGAGATGGATGAGATATCTCGCCAACTCGTCAAACAGGTTATCGGCATCACAGATGAAGACCTGGAGAAGTTGTCTCCTGGAATGAGGAAGCTGCTGACCGACCTTCCCGACAAGACGAAGTGGAAGGTCGTAGTGGAGGTCACCGAGTCACAGTACTGCTTCGCCGGACTCAAGCCTGGCGACAAGTTCATCATCAACTACCCTGTCCTGAACACGGCCGAGAGCACCGCTACCCCCTGCGTTGCCGCCCTTTGGTCAGTGTGGAACCACATTGGCACCATTAGTGACCGGGTGGCGGAGGGCCTTGATCCCAACGATTCCGTCTTGGCCAGCCAGCAGATCCCTTGCCCGGATGTGGGGCTGGAGCACGGAGGCTTGGGAAAGGTCTGGTTTAGAGTGTATGCAGAAAGGGCGTCTGGCTAGCGAGCATAGCCCGCCGCCGGGCATGTGCGAGGCAATTGAGCGATGCGCCAGTTACCGGACGCCGTCAAGGAGTTCGTTGCCGGCGCCCGCGTCTGCCGCATCGCCAGCGTGCGGCCGGGCGGCGAGCCTCACGTCATCCCCGTCTGCCCCGTGTTCGACGGCGAGTCGACTGTCTATGTGGACATCGGCAAGCGCTACACCACCGCCGAGGCGCTGCGGGCGGACCCCCGCATCGCCGTCCTCGTCGACGAGTACGACGACAACTGGGCCCGGCTGAAGGGCGTTCTCCTGCGCTGCCGCGTCGAGGAGGCGAAGGGCGAGGAGCTTGACCGCGCCTGGGAGATGATCCGCGAGAAGTTCCCCCAGTACAAGCCGATAGGCTGGGAGCCGCGCCTGACCCTGGCTCTGCGCATCTACGACTGGCGGCAGTGGGGCGTCACCGCCCCGCCGCAGTACGAGGCGGAGTAGGCAGCGCCCGCTCGCCCTGAGTTCCCAATGTAGAGGCGACCTTCAGGTCGCCAGGCAGACCTGTCGAACCACGAGCGGGGGCCCACTCCCATGGCGGGTCAGGCTTACACCTGACCCCCAGCGGGGACCGCGTTTTGCGGAAT
>DAOUMF010000078.1:0-3235 GCA_034411955.1 Dehalococcoidia bacterium | reverse complement strand
GTCCAGATCCGGGCGGTCACCGGCAGGAACCTCTCTGAGCCCCGCCTGCGGATACGCCGCCGCCAGTTGAGCGCGGACACGCTCCATCGTCATGGCCGAGCCCGCGCGAAGGAAGAACCGCAGCCTGTCTGCCGCCGACGCGAACTCCAGCGAGACACCGTCCACGCCGGCCAGTCCCGCCAGCATCGCCTGGGCGCGGAGGATGGGCTCATCGTCCCAGCGAGAGGGGATCACCTCCACCAGCAGCGGCGGGCCATCAGGACTCCTCCGCCACATCCTCATCCTCGTGCATCTCTTGCTCCGAGCGGTGATCGGCCTCCTTCAGCAGCCGGAAGAAGCCAGCGCGGCCGTCTTCGCGCCGGGCGAAGTCGTTCAGGTCCTTGACGCCCTCCGGCAGGCGAACGACGCGGGCGCGAGGACCCAGCCGTTCTGCCATCTCTGCGGCCGCCTGTCGGCCCGGCTCGTCGTTGTCGAACACGATGAGCACCCGCCGGGCGCGCTCCAGAAAGGCCAGCCGTTGCGCGCGCACCTGGGTGCCCAGAAGGGCGCAGATGGGCAGTCCCCAGCTCACGCCGGACAGGTAGTCGAAAGCACCCTCGGTGACGAGGACCCGGGGCCTGCCGCGCACCCGCTCGTAGCCGAGCACCGGCTTGGGCAGGGAGAGACCACGATACTTGGGCTGCCGCTCTTCGTCCAGCGCGCGTCCCAGCATCCAGATGCACTGACCCCACCGCAGTTCCGGCACGACGATGCGGCCGGCCATCGTCTCGCCCCGGCCATGGCGCGGCCAGAAGAGGCCCATCTCCGTCGCCCGTCGCAGGCTGAGCCGACGCTGCTGGAGGTATCGCCGCAGGGAGCGACCGTCGCTGAAGCCCACTTGGCAGCGGCGCACCACCGCCATGCCGATGCCGCGCTCCTCGAGGTACCGCAGGGCCTTCGGCGTCCGAAGCAGCGTCTCGTGGAAGACGCCGCAGGCCGCTACTAGGATCATCCGGTCGTCCAGCGACAGGCGTTCGCCCGGACGGGCGCCCGTCTGGGCGCTGAAGGCGGCGCTGCGGTCAGGGCTGGGCCTGTTGTTTCGCGGCTCGGCAGGGGCGTGGGGGACGTGCCTGGCTGGGGGCGTCCGTCCATCTTGATGGTTGCTCAATCGCTCCAGAGCATCGACGAAGCTGAGACCCGCGGCGCGGCGGACGAAGTCGATGACGTCGCCTCCGGCGCCGCACCCGAAGCAGTAGAAGCTGCGGCTCTCCGGGTAGACGACGAGGCTGGGGTGGTCGTCCTGGTGGAATGGGCAGCGGCCGATCAGGTGCGAGCCGGTGGATCGCAGCTCCACCCCGTGGCTGGCCACCACCTCCTCGATCGGGTTGCGTTGCTTGATGCCGTCGATGTCGTAGACCATCACCCCTCCTTTCCCTCGGCCAGTTCCGCCGGGTCCGTCGTCGCCAGGGCGTGCTCCTGAGGGCTCGCCTCGACGCGAAGGGCGACGTGGTTCCCAAGGGCGAAGAACAGCCCTTCGCCCTTGCGACAGGAGAGCAGGAACTCCCTCTCGCCCGCGCTGAGGCGGAAGGTCTGGCTCACCACTTCGATGGTCGAGCTGTCCTGCCGCATCAGGAACTGGATCGAGCTGTTGGCGAGCACCGTGTGGCCCTGGGGCGTGGCCAGGAAGTCCTCCACGTCCTGAGTCACGGTGGTGAGGCCCAGGTAGTGCTTGCGAGCCTGGCGCGACATCGACGACAGGAAGCGGGCGCCCTCCTCGTGCTGCATCAGGGACCACGCCTCGTCTATGAGGAGCATTCGGGGACGCTGGCTGGCCCGCACCTGTCGCCAGATGTAGTCGGCAATGAGGTACACGCCGAGCGGCCGCAGCTCCGGCTCCAGGTCGCGCACGTTGAACACGACGAACGGCCGGTCCAGGTCCACGCTTGTCGGCGACGAGAACACCTGCCCCAGGCTGCCGTCGACGTAGCGCTCGAGCCGGTCAGCCAGGCCGTAGGGGTCGTCCCTCTCTCGCAGGACGCCGTAGAGGTCGCGCAGCACAGGCGCCGGGCGCGAGTGCGAACGAGGCTCACGGCCGATGCCCGCCCGCCGGTACGTCTCGTGGAGGGCAGCGTCCAGGGCGCCCTTCTCGCGCTGGCCCAGGGTCGAGCCCGGGTCGGCCAGCATCAGGCCCAGCAACCCCTGCAGGGCGAGCAGCCGCTCGGCCAGGGGGTCACGGGCCTCCCTCGCGTTCTCTGGTGCGGCCACCGGCAGGTCAAAGGGGTTGATGTGGTGGGACGAAGTCCCCGAAAGACGGACGTACTGCCCGCCCACGGCCTCGCAGACCCTCCGGTACTCGTCTTCAGGATCGATCACGTAGTACTCGACGCCCAGCATCAGCGCCCGCAGAGCCTCCACCTTGCAGGCGTACGACTTGCCGGCGCCGCTCTTGGCGAAAACCACCTTGTTGGCGTTCTCCAGCTCGCGGCTGAAGGGATCGAAGATGACCAGCGAGTTGTTGTGGACGCTGACGCCATAGAGGATGCCGCGCTCCATAGACAGGTGGCTGGACGTGAACGGGATCATCGTGGCCGCGCTGGTCGTGTCCAGGTTGCGGCAGCGCCCCAGGTGGTCCTGACCCGCGGGTAGACACGAGAGGAAGCCGGGCAGCATCTCGTACAGGGCAGCCCGGCAGGAGGCGAGCATCCCGCCCAGTGCCGCCTCCACCCGGCGGCCGAGGTCGTCCAGGGCGGCCGGGGTGGGCGCCCGAAGGCAAAGGTAGAGGCTGACTGAGAAGACCCGCTCCTCGCCTCGCTGAAGGGCGTCGCGCAGCCGCTCCACATCCTCGTAGGCCACCTCCCGCTCGGCGCTGGCGATCTTGCCGCTGCGCGCGTCCAGCAGGCGCGACGACTGTATCTCGACCAGCTTGTGGGTGAGCGATCGAATGGTCGCTGCCGACTCCAGGGGCTCCAAGTGCAGGCCCAAATCGATAGGCTCGTCGAAGTCGACGAGCCGCGCAAGCCAGTTGGGATGCACGTAGCGGGGGTACTCGGTCAGGGCCAGGACTCTCACGTATCGGCTGTCCAGCAGCAGGTGAGCGCGGGCGGCCTCGATCGCCGCCGGTGCGACCATGTCGACTACGGTGCGCGTGCCGTGATGGAAACGCTCCTCCGAACGCGACGGGTGAGCGCCGTTCCTCCGGCGTCTGAGTCGCCATAGCAGGTCAGGCATCGCCGATCACCCCCTGCCGGCTCAGCCC
>DAOUMF010000077.1:0-3554 GCA_034411955.1 Dehalococcoidia bacterium | reverse complement strand
TGGCTACGGGTCGATGGACTGGAGGCCATCGTCAGGGGCCACGTCGTGCGAATCCCTGAGCGAGGCGCGCAGATGACTGGGGAAGCCCAACTTCCAAGCGAACTCCTCGAAGTCCTTGGCCTGCCTCACTTCTAGGCTGCTGAAGCGATGCACTTGCCATCCTTGATCCCGCAGTGTGCGGTCAATACGGAGTGTGCGAGTATAGCTGCTCTCGGTAGCGCGGTGGATGGCGCTGTCGACCTCTACGATGTGGCGTTCCCCCTTGAGGACGAATGCAAAGTCAACTCTCCCGACGTTACCCTCGAAGAAGTTCAGGTCTGGATGATCAGAGGGGAGGTCTGTGGTACGCACGAAGTTGAGGACCGTCTGCGGCAGGAGAGCGGGAACGGTGAGGGTTGCCAGCAAGTGCTGCCACAGGGATTGAGCCCACTCGTCGCTGCCCACGTCGGTTGGCAACCCTGCTAATGAAGGGTCAGCCATCGCCGTCTGGAGAGCTTCGGAGGCGCGGCTTCGAGCCTGCTGGAAGGCAAAGGCGAAGTACAGTTCATAGAACCGGCGCTCCCACCGCGACTCTGTCAAGCCGGCGAGTTCCTCGAAGATGAGGCAGCGGCCGGGCTGCCTCTGCACGAGTGAGCGCACCCCATCGGGGAACGGCACCTCTCGCGTCCACCCTCGGGGCCATGGCTTCACGAACAGATGACAGGGGCTGCTGCACTCCTTGCGGCACCTGTCACACAGTGTAGAAAAGCGGCCCTCCTCCAGGAGGCGACCAGGGCCATAGGGAAGCCGACTAGCGAGGCCAGTCACGAGCTGGCCCAGTTGGAAGCTCCTGGGTCTGAACTCTCGCTCCGGGTCAGTGTCCAGCAACAGGTTGTAGTTGGTCTCGCTGTAGGTTCCCTGGCGTTTGACGACCAGGCGAGGAGCGGGCTTTTCCTTGGGGTCAAGCCATCCCCACATCAGCCACAAACGGTCAGGCATCGGTGTTCACTCCGGGCGCCAGGGCCGGCCGGGAATCGGGGGACGCTGGAAGGGAGCGCCCGATCCCCGGCGCAGCACGATCTTGGGACTCACTCACCGGTCAGAAAGCCCCACCAGTCGCGTGTCAGCAACCGCTCTCGTCTGCTGGCAGCCTTCCTGGGGCCCGGCAGACCGGAGATGCGGCGCACGGTCATGAGACCACCGGGGAAGAGGCGGGAGAACCGCTTCTTCGTCAGGCCCAGCGCTTTGCAGGTATACCGCAGCGATGGCGCGTTGCCCGTGGTCTCATGGTAGGTCCGCATGAAGTCGATCACGCGCCAGTGGTCGCTCGCCAGCTCACCGTTCCAGCCGCGAACTCCCTGACTGCGGGCCAAGAACAGGGCGGCCCCAGGGGTCCACTGAGAGGAGTCTGTCATGAAGCCTCTCTCATCGACCTCGACTGGAATTTCCGATATGGCTGCGTGAGCCGTCGTCGTTGTCTGCACTCTGGTGCCCTTAGCTGCTGTCGGTTCAGATCTAGCCAAGATTTCACCTCCTTGCCCGTCTAGCGCTCCTCCATGGAGCCCATAGGCTGTTGGAGAGAGGGCCCGTGCGGGCCGATTGTGGAGATTGCCTCGCTTCCTCAGTACCATCACGTCGCTCCAAATCTAGTGTGTGATAACCAGCGCCTCAGCCCAGGCCGGTGCCATGCCTCTCCTTTGCGACACAACTCCAACGCCCACCAGGCCCATGATTAGTGATACGAGAGTACCCATGCCGCCAAACATGATGATTTTCGACGCGATGTCGAGCAGCGCTACGCTCTCGTCCGTGAGCACGTCGGCCAGCTTGATCCCTGCGGCCGCAGCACCGAAGGCCACGGCGACGACAAGGAGGAGCCGAATCGCCGGCCCGCGCACGTATGCGGTCCCCAGCGAGCCGATTTGGGAACCCATGGCGGCGCCAAAGATCATGATGAACGCGGCCAGCGGCACTACGTTTCCTTCCATGCCGTGGCGAACGGTGGCGTAGCCTGCGGACCATGATCGAGAAGAGGTCTGTGCCTACGGCAACCAGGGAAGGCATGCCAAGGAGGTAGATCATCGCCGGCACTCGGATGAACCCTCCACCCACGCCGAGGAAACCGGACAGGAAGCCCGTTGCCATACCGATGGCCGTCACGGTCCAGAAGGAGACGACAACCCTGGATGTGGGGAGCCAGATCATCGGCCACATGTAGATGCTCTGCAGCTTCTTGGCGAGGCCGGAGCTTACCTCATCACGCGGGATCGCCTTGCCGGCGGCTTTCAACTCTTTCATTCGCCGCCTCGACGCCATCGTCTCCCGAAATGTCAGGAAGCCGATGGACGTCATCAGGATGAGCGAGGCCACGAGCACCACTTGCTCATCGATCCCGTGAGCCTCCAACCACTCGATGACACGGACACCTCCCTCTGCCCCGACCACCGTTCCGATGGCCATGATCAGCCCCAGCTTCAGGTCCACGTTGCCTAGCCGGCTGTGACGTAGGGTGACTACGATTGAGTTCCCTGTGATCTGCGTCGTGTCCGTGCCGACCGCCATGTTGGCGGGAAAGCCGAGCACGACCAGGGCAGGCGTGATCAGAAATCCGCCACCCACCCCCATGAACCCACCGACGATGCCGACGGTGAAGCCCATGAACAGCAGGAGGAATATCGGTATCTCAACGCCTGGGATCTCGGAGAAGGTGATCATTGCGCTGGCTCCCGCACCTTCTCCGCCGCTTCCTCTGCAAGGGCAGACTCACGTGTGGCGGTCAAGTCCGATGCAGTGGCGGGCTCCGGCTCGCCTTCGTCGCTGAAGTGTTCTATCCTCTTGACCTCATAGCCCACCAGGTTCGTGATCTGCTCGCTGAACAGGCCGAGGAGCAACCCCGCCGCTGCCATCAGACCCAGGTTGTAGAGGACAGCCTTCGTAGTGCTCCACCAGGTCTCGCCGATGGCGTTGTAGAGCTCTGTGTGAGTGCCATTGGCGTGCCACCAGATCGTGTGCCAGGTTAGCAGGCCCATGAGAGCCGCCAACACGACCGCCTGTATGGCCGCCTTCGTACGCTTTCCCAAAAGCACACCTCCTTTATCTTTTCAGGATGCGGGCGGTCAGACTCGGGAAAACCCCGGAACGTTGCAGCCCTCGGGCCTGCTCTGATAGCATGCATGAGTCGGTCCTTGCTGCGTGAGGGACTCGGCACTTTGGGCTGCCGGTGGTGGTGTCACCGGCGGCCCTGCTATCTGGGTATCGTTCCGCATGCATCATGGAGTAGGTTGTGACCTAACACACAATCGGTGAGCTAATGATGCTGCAAGCGCCGGAACCATGCATGAAGAATCGCCCACCCCATCGCTAAGACCGTCTATAGTGTCTATGAAAGCTTCTGGGCCTTCTCGTGAAGATTTCATGAAGGCCGCCAGGCACCGGGCAGAGCCCCGGCTCACCGGGTATGGGTGGGGTGACTGCCGTCGTAGCAGCGCGCCAAGGCGGGTTAGTGGGGTTACGAGTGAAGAGGAGAGGGTCGAGGCGGGCGAAGATATTCGTTAAGCACTGGGGGGCAGTAGGGC
>DAOUMF010000076.1:0-22847 GCA_034411955.1 Dehalococcoidia bacterium | reverse complement strand
CACCCTGACCCCGCGGGCGCAGCGGGCCGGGGCAGCCCTCTGCGACTTCCGGACGATTGGGCAGGTGGCGTCGATCAGCGCCAGCCCTCGCTGCGCCGCTTCCTCTACGATCTCCGGCCCTCGACCGTGCGCCGTCACGGCCACCGTGTCGCCCTTTACATCGTCCAGCCCCTGCACTACCTGTACCCCCTTGGCCGCCAGGCCCTCCATCACCACCGGGTTGTGCACGATCGAGCCCAGGCTATCGACGGATCCCCTCCCCTCAGCCACCTCCGCCACCACCTCGATTGCGCGGCGAACGCCGAAGCAGAACCCCAGCGCCCTGGCTCTTACGATCTTCATCCTGACCCCTCTAGGCGACAAAGTATGACAAGTGCTAATGACTCCTGCCTCACGTAGCTCTGATCACCTCCTTCCGAGCGACCGTTCGTCCCGCCGCTCGCGTCACCTCCCGCGCCGCCAGCAGGCCGCTGCGCACGGCGCTCTCCATGGTGGCTGGCCAGCCGGTGTCCGTCCAATCGCCAGCCAGGAACAGGTTGCCCACTGGAGTCCGCTGCTTAGGTCGCAGTTGGGAGACGCCCGGTCGCGCCGCGAAAGTAGCGTCTCGCTGCTTCACCACCAGCGCCCGTCTGAGCTGGGCCGTCCGCGCCGGTGGGAACAGGGATTGCACCTCGCGCCCGAACAGACCGACGATCTCCCCAGTGGACATGTCCATGAACTCCTGGGCACCGCTCAGGGACACGTCCAAGTACTGACCTTCCCCCTCCTGCCCCCCCAGCCGCGACTTGTTGAACACCCACAGTAACGGCGTACTCAGGACCGCCGCGAACCTCATATCCGTCACCTGCCGGTCATACCACATGTGCACGTTCACGATGGGCGACGTACCGATATGCCCGATCCTCCCGAAGAACGGCTCCACGCGAAGCCGCTTCGGTAGCAACGCCGCTAGCGGTCGTGGTTCCACGGCCACCACCACGTACTCGGCCTCCTGGCCAGGGCCGCTCACCGCCACGCGCCCGTCCTCCAGATGCAAGCCGGTGATCCCCTGGCCCAGGCGCACCTCGCCGCCGCGGGACTCGATGAACTTCCGGGCCGCCTGCGCCAGCAGGGCCGACAGTCCCACGTTGGCCCAGCCCACGTTGGCGCCGTTCCGGTCGCGCAGGAACCCTTCCTGGAACACCATTAGGGCCAGGTCAGCGCTGACCGCCGTGATGTCCCCGTTCAGCGTCGGCAGGACGATGAGGCTCCAGAAGCCGCGGATCGCGTTCTCCGTCTGGCCCTGAGCCCGCAGCCAGTCGGCGAAGGTAATGCCGTCCAAGTCCCGACGGGCCGCTCGATCCAGCGACCGTATGCGGGCCATTGCGTAAGCAGCGCGGGCCTTCTCGGTGGGTGAAAGGGAGCGGAACCGCAGCAGCGAGGGCAGCAGGTGTAGCGGCGGCGGCAGCGTCCGGCTCTCCAGCACGCTCTCACCCCACACCTTATCGATCACCCGGAGGTGCAGCCGCTTTTGCAGGTGAACCTTGTGCCACACACCCAGCCGCTTCAACAGCCGTATGTACTCCGTGCAGCAACCCAGGAACACGTGCTGCCCGTTGTCGACCTCCATCCCTGACCGCTTGTCCAGGTAGGAATAGGAGCGACCGCCAAGGAACGGTCGCTTCTCCGCCAGCGTCACCTTTAGGCCAGCCTCGGCCAGCTCACAGGCCGCAGCGATGCCCGCCAGGCCGCCGCCGACCACGACAACGCACGCCCTCTCGCTCACAGCACAAGGCTCCTTACCAGCTCGCGACCGGCCAGCGCCAGCTTCTGGCCCGCGCTAAGGCTCACCCGTCGCTCCAGAACCGTCTCCGGCTCACGCTGGATGTCGTCCAGGATGGTGCTGTATATGCCTGCCATCACCCCTACGCACGCCCGCGCCCGCCGCGACACGTAGGGGAACAGCCGCCTTCCGCTCTCAAAGTACCGGCGCGCCCTCTCAGTCTGGAACGCCATCACCCGCCGGAAGGCGTCGTTGGCCACGCCCTGCCGCAGATCGTCCTCCCCGTAGCCGAAGCGGGCAAGCTCGTCAAGAGGCAGGTAGATGCGATCCCGCTGGAGGTCCTCCTGGATGTCCCTCAGGATATTCGTGAGCTGGAGGGCGATGCCCAGGTCCGCCGCATGTCGCCGTGCCTGCTCTCCCCCACGGTAGCCGAAGATCGAGATGGAGATGAGCCCCACCACCGACGCCACCAGGTAGCAGTAGCGCTTCAACTCCTCGAAGTCGGCGTAACGCCGGACGGTCAGATCCGTCTCCACCCCTTCGATCAGCCGGTAGAAGTACTCGTGAGGGATACGGTGCCTATCGATGGCGTCCCCGAGGGCCACCAACACCGGACCCTGCGGATGCCCCTCCAGGCAGCGATCCAGCGACTCGCGATAGGCCGCTAGCCGCAGCGACGCCTCCTCAGTCGGTAGGCCAGCGTCCACGATGTCGTCGCACTCGCGGGCGAAGGCGTAGGCGGCATATATTCCGCGCCGCTGTCGGGCTGGCAGCAGCATGAACCCGTAGTAGAAGTTCTTGGCCTCCCGCTTGGTGAGGCTCTGGCAGTAGTCGTACGCGGCCGTCAGTTCGTCCCTCACGACGCCCCCTTCACCCGCACCGGCAGCGGCAGCAGCCCCCTCACGGCCAGCCACGCCTTGCGTATCCTGGACAGCTTCGGCCGCTCGTGCAGCACGTCGTAGCCGATGGCCTCGATAGCGTCGAGCACGGCCAGCCCTCCCAGGCTGAACAGCCGCAGGTCCAGTCGGAGGCGGCCGCGCACCGCCGGGACGAGCCTCAGGCCCTCCCGGAACAACTCTCGCGTTCTGTCGACCAGAACCGCCATCAGGTCCCGGAACCGCCCGTCGTAGCGGGTCTCCATCAGATCGCCTTCGCTGTAGCCGAAGCGCTCCATATCTTCCAGGGGGATGTAGATGCGGCCCTTGTCCAGATCGCGCCGCACGTCCTGCCAGAAGTTGGTCAGCTGGAGGGCGGTGCAGGTGGCGTCGGAAAGCCTCTGCCGCTCCTCGTCGCGGTACCCGAAGAGGTACAGCACCAGGCGGCCCACCGGGTTGGCGGAGTTCTCGCAGTAGCCCAGAAGCTCGTCGTAGGTGCGGTAGCGGCTGACCCGCTGGTCCATGCGGTTCGCCTCGATGAGCCGCAGGAACGGCTCCTGGGGTATATCGAAGCGGCGCACCGTCTCCCGGAGGGCGACGAAGGCAGCATGCCGTGGGCTGCCGTCGTAGCACCGCCGCAGCTCCCCCTCCCAGTCCTCCAGCAGGGCCAGGCGGTCGCCCTCCGCCTCGTCGCCAAGATCATCCACACCGCGGCAGTACGCGTAGACGGCGTACATGTGCGGCCGGAGATCACGCGGCAGCAGCCACGAGACCACCGTGAAGTTCTCATAGTGGTTCCTCGCCAGCCGCCGGCAGTGGACGAACGCCTCTGCCAACGAATACGGCCTTGCCGGCCCCTCAGCTATCACAGGCCTCCCTCGCTCAGGGGGATATGGGCTGCGAGTGTTTCCCCCGTGGCTCAGCTCTGGGTGGCTTTGTTGTGAGCCGCCAGTCTGGCCGTGCGAGGAAGCTGATCGGGGCTAGGCGAGAAAGATTAGGGAAATGGATAATAGCCAGATGCAAGCCGTGATCCGCCGACCTCGCCGGCACACGCGGCCCAGTCACCTACATGACGCTCAACCTATACGCAACACCTCCCGTGACCTACTGGCACAAATTCTAGACGCTGGTAGCAATAGGTCAATAGAATCGCATTGCTAGAACAATATGGTAATCCCTGCCAGCGTTGTATAATATCTGGCGGGAACGTGTCTATGGGCAGCGAACGAGAGCTTCAGATCGCCGCAGCGCTGGGCCAGCAGGTCGCTCCCGCCTTGCACATCCCCGATACGGTCCGAGTGGGCGTCATCGCCTGCATGGAAGAGCACGAGCTGTGGCTTCAGGCCCACCTGATGTCCTGCGAGGGCTGCCGCGCTCCCCTCGTCGCCCTGATGCTGCGGCGCACGGCTGTCGCCGTGCAGCGACCACCGGAGATGTCCTGCGCCAAAGCCCGCGACGTGATGTTCCGCTATCTCGAAGGCGGCCCCCTACCGGGTGAAGCCACCCTAGCCCACATCACCTCTTGCGACCTCTGCGACGACCTGTTCTTCGAGCCCGCCCAGGCCGTCATCCTCAAGGAGTACGAGCCGGAGCACCTGGGCGAGGTAGACTAGGCGCTCAAGAACCAGGTGCTCACTTCGTCCGGCAGGAAAGTGGCCAGTTCCTGCTGCTCGTCGGATTCCATCTGCCGCTTCATGACGGAGAAGACACACTGGGCGCGGCGGACCGCCTCCTCGCCGCTGTAGGCAGCAGTCAGATCCAGCCCGCCGACCGTCTTGTCAGGGTCGGCGGTGGCGTCCAGAGTGGACACCACCCAGCCTAAGAAAAGGTGGCTATCGAAGAAGGGATCGGGCTCGGAGCCGGTGCGGCGAAGGTAGACCATAGCCTCCGGCGGCAGCAGCGCCGATAGCCCGTCCAGTTGCTCTCCGGGAAGGATCTGCGCCATCGCCATGAGGACGCTGGCCACAGCGCCCTCCGTCTCCTCCTCGCTAGTCAGCGAGCCGCTCTTCTGCACATCCCTCAGAAACTGGCTGTAATTCATCCCGGTCTCCTCCTGGCCCCGCCGGGGCTGCTAGACGAACCGCTCCTTGAGGGGCTCGTACTGTTCGGGGCGCGGGTCCTTCGCCAGATCGTCGAGACGGCTCACCGGCGAGCCCTCCGCCAGCGCTTTCACCTGGTCCTCGTACGTGGGCAGGCCCTCCGCTCGGTACAGGACACCCAGGGGTATGCGCTCCTCCCATTCGTGCGCCTTCTTCCAGGCCGCCTCCCGGTCGGACGGGTCGTAGTCCTCGTCCTCCAGATGATACACCCGCTGGCGGTACCAGTCGTACGTGTTGACGCGGTTGAAGGTGACGCACGGCTGGAGGACATCGATGAGGGCGTAGCCTCGGTGCTGAATCCCCTTGGCGATCACCCCGGCCAGGTGCTTCGGCTCGCCGGCGAAGGCGCGGGACACGAAGGTGGCGCCGGCGGCTATCGCCACGGCCATCGGATTGAAGGCACGCTCGATGGATCCGTCCGGCGAGGTGGTGGTGATGAACCCCTTATCGCTGGTGGGCGAGTACTGGCCCTTGGTCAGCCCGTATATCTGGTTGTTCTCCACGATCTGCGTGATGTTGGGGTTTCGCCGGCAGGACTGGACGAAGTGATTGCCGCCGATTCCGTAGGAGTCGCCGTCCCCACTTGTCACGATGACGTGAAGGTCCGGGTTGGCGAGCTTCGCTGCAGTGGCGACGGGCACCGGCCGGCCGTGGTTGGTCAGATAGGCGTTAGCGTTCATGTAGTCCGGCAGCTTGCTGCCGCAGCCGATGCCGGACACGACGAGCGCCTGGTAGGGCTCGATGCCCAGATCGGCCAGGGCCAGCTTCAGCGCCCTCAGAATGGCGAAATCGCCGCAGCCAGCGCACCAAGTGATCTCCGTTGTCGCGTCGAACATCTTCGCGTCAAGCCGGGTAACCATCGGTCACCTCCTTGCCCAGTCCGGCCGCGATCTCCTCCGGCGCGAAGGGCCGGCCGTCGTACTTGTTGAGCGTCCCGTCCAACTCCATCCCCGTCGCCATTCGCAACAGTGTTGCTAACTGCGAGGTGTAGTTCTGCTCCACGACCACCGTTCGTTTGCACGCGCCGATCGCCGCGGCGATCGACTGTTCAGGCAGCGGCCACAGGTCCAGGAACTGGAGAACGTTGGCGCTGCCTCCGGCGGCGTTGATCTGGTCAGCGGCCTCCTTGCACGGCCCGAAGGTGGAGCCCCAGCAGACGAGAGTGGTCTCCGCCTCCGCAGGGCCGTACCGCTTGGGCGCACGCATCTCCTTCTCGGCCTCCCTCAGCTTGCGCATCCGCTTATGCATCATGCGGCGGCGGTTCTCGATCCCCTCGTCGAAGTGGCCTTCCTCGTCGTGCTCGTCGCTGGTGGCGGAAAACGTGGCAGCGGGATGCTGCCCGGGAAGCGCCCGAGGCGAGATCCCCGTCTCTGTCAACTGGTACCGCTTGTAACCATCTGTGAGCCGATCGAGGTCGTCGCGGGTCATGGTTGAGCCGCGGTCGATCGTCACGCTGGAGAAGTTAACGGCGTCCATGTCCAGCGTGCGCAAGGACGATCCGAGAAACTGGTCGGTCATGATGATGACCGCGCACTGGTACTTCTCGGCCAGGTTGAACGCCCGCCAGCCCGCCTCGAAGCACTCCTCCACGGTGCCCGGGGCCGTGACGATGCGGGGCGACTCCCCGTGGGAGCCATGGACGACGAACAGCAGGTCGGCCTGCTCCGTGCGCGTGGGCAACCCGTTGGACGGCCCCCCCCGCTGCGACAACGCGATCACCATCGGTACCTCGGTCATCCCCGCCAAGCCCAGCGTCTCCACCATGAGACAGAACCCGCCGCCCGAGGTGCCGGTCATCGCCCGCGCCCCCGCGAAGGAGGCGCCCACGGCCATGGCGGCGGCGGCTATCTCATCCTCCGCGTGCTTTGTCACGACGCCGTACTCGTGGGGAAGTCCGGACATCCACTCAAAGATTGTCGTGGCCGGGGTCATGGGATAGGCGGACATGAAGCGGCAGCCCCCGACGAGGGCACCCATGGCCAGCGCCTGGTTACCGTTCATCAGCATCCGGCGGGGCGCCCCTTTCACGGGCGCAAGCTTGTGCGGGAAATCGGCGGCGTAGCGCTCCCTCCCCAGGTTGTAGGCGATCTCAGCCACCTTCAGGTTGGCGTCCACCGCCTGTTGACCCTTCGCCGCGAAGTTGTCACGGATGACGTTCTCCATGAACTCAATCGGGAACTCGGTGATCCCCGCCGCGGCGCCCAGGGCGGCCGTGTTGGTCATCACCCGGCTGCCGTGCTCCTCCGCGATGCGCATCAGGGGAAGGGCCTCCGCGTGCGCGCCCCGTCTCCTCAGGGGCTCCGTGTCGATGTCGAACTTCTCCGGGAAGACTACCGCGGCCCCCTCAGCCAGTCGGCCCAGGTGTAGCGCCGCCGTCTCCGGCGTGAGCGCAAGCAGCAGGTGCACCGGGGTGGTGTGGGATAACCGCGGTTCCTCCGAGACACGGATCTGGTAGAAGTTGTGGCCGCCTCGGATGCGCGAGCGGTAGTCCTGCATCGCGAATACGTGAAGCCCTGCCCGCGCCAGCGCCAGCCCGAAGCCCGCGCCACTGGACTCCACGCCCTGTCCCGCGTCCCCTCCTATCACGATGCTCATGTCGTTAGTCACGACACTCGCCATCGCTCGTACCTCCTCTCCTACCTGAACAGGAGCCTGCCAGACCGGAACGCTATTACCAGTATAAGACCCGGCCCCTGGCGAAGACCACCGCTCACCGTTCGGCGGACGAGGGATACCGCTCGGGTCCGGCCCCGCTCAGGCCCCGGGAACGGACCAGACGCCGGGGACCGCCGTCCCGCAGTCCGGGCACGTCCCCTCGGCGGTCAGCGCGTACTCCAGGATGTTGTAGCCGTAGCGCCGGACGAGCGGCTTCGAGCAACCGGGGCAGAGCGTGTTCTCGTTGTCGCCTACCTGGCCGGGCAGGTTACCGCAGTACACGAACCGCAGCCCTTCCTCCCGCCCGATCTCCGCCGCCCGCAGCAGCGACCGCACGCTGGTGTTCTCCGGGTCCGTCATCTTGTAGTTCTTGTGAAACGCCGTCACGTGCCACGGTATGTCCGGCGATACTAGCGCCAGGAAGCGCGCCGTCTCTCGCACCTCATCCTCAGAGTCGTTGAAGCCGGGCACCAGCAGGGTCACGACCTCCATCCAGAACCCCATCCGGCGCACTATCCTCACCGTCTCCAGGACGTTCTCCAGCTCGCCGCCCAGAGCACGGTAATTCTTGGCCGACATCGACTTCAGGTCGATCTTGTAGCAGTCCAGCCACGGCCGCAGGTACTCCAGCACTTCCTGGGTGGCGTTCCCGTTAGAGACATAGGCGGTGACGAACCCCTGCGGCTTCGCCAGCTTGAACACGTCCACCGCCCACTCGCTGGTGATCAGCGGCTCGTTATAGGAGCTGGTGACGACTCTGGCGTCGACCCGTCGGGCAATCGTCACCATCTCCTCGGCGGTGACTTCCTCCGGGCCTACCCCGGCCACCGGGTCGCGCAGCGCCTGTGAGGTGAGCCAGTTCTGGCAGTACGAGCAGTGAAAGTCGCAGCCAAGCATGCCGAAGGTGAGGGCCATTGAGCCCGGCAGGACGTGGAAGAAGGGCTTCTTCTCGATGGGGTCGCCCTGGAGGCCGACCACGTAGTTGTGCGGCACCATCAGAGTGCCGTCGCTGTTGAACCGCACCTGACAGATCCCCCGCTGGCTGGCCAGGATCACGCAGCGGTGACCGCAGGCGTAGCAGCGCACCTTGTCGCCCTCCAGCCGCTCGTACAGCTCACCCTCCTTGGTGAGGCTGTCGATGTGCTCCGCCAGGGGTATCGCTTTGCCGGCTAGCTTCGGCATGGCTCCACACCTCATTATACGCGCAGGTCCCACTCCAGGAGCCTGGCGGCGGGTCCCACTTCATGGCGGGTCAGGCTTAAGCCTGCCCCGCCACAAGAGGCTCTGCCCTTGTCCGCTGCCGAACCGCACCCTATTATGGGCCCTGCCTACCGGCAGGCAGGCGTACCCCACTCAGGAACCGGTGCGCCAGAGACGCATCCGCTCTCGGCGGAAAGGAGCCACCACATGAAGGCGATCTGCGTCCACGAGTACGGCGACGAGAGCGTTCTCCGCTACGAGGACGTCGCGGACCCGCAACCCGCCCCCAGACGGGTTGTCGTCAAGGTCGCCGCCGCTTCCATCAACCGCGGCGACCTGGGCCGACGGCAGGGCACCTACGGCGGCGGCCTCACCGCCCTCCCCTTCATCCCCGGCTGGGAGGTCGCCGGCACCATCGAGGCGCTCGGCGAAGGAGTAGCGGGCCTCTCTCTGGGAGACCGCGTCATCGCCCAGATCGGCGACGGCGGCTACGCAGAGAAGGCGCTGGTCCACCAGGCCGGCGTGTACCAGATGCCCGACGAGATGAGCTTCGAGGAGGGGTGCACCATCCCTGTCGTCTTCCTCACCGCCTGGTTCGCCCTCCACAAGCTCTGCCGGCTCCAGGCCAACGAAACCGCCCTCATCCAGGCCGGCGGCTCCGGCGTCGGCGTCGCCGCCATCCAGATCGCCAGGCTGGCCGGGGCGCGCGTCATCACCACCGCCGGCAGCGACGAGAAGTGCGCCCGCTGCCTCGAGATGGGCGCCGACCACGCGATCAACTACCGCGATACGGACTTCGCGCAGGAGGTGAACCGCATCACCGAGGCGGCCGGGGCCGACGTAGTCCTGGAGTCGGTGGGCGGCGAGGTGTTCGAAAAGTCGCTCGCGGCCATGGGCCGCTACGGGCGGCTGTGCGTGGTGGGCAACTCCTCCGGCCAGCCCAACAGCGTCGAGCCCCGCGCCCTCATGTTCAAGAACCTCTCGCTCTCCGCCTTCTACCTGGGAGCGGAGATCGCCGCCGGCGGCGCCGGCCCCGCCATGAAGGAGCTCCTCCGCCTGTTCCAGCAGGGCAAGCTGCGGACGGTGGTGGACCGCACCTTCCTCCTGGCGGAAGCGGCCGCCGCCCACCGCTACGTAGGGGAGCGGCGGAACTTCGGGAAGGTCGTGCTGGTGCCGTGAGCCCTGCGGCGTATTGACGGTGACCTGTCGGTGGAGATACCCTGGTATATGAATCGACTTACTTGACAAACATAGGAGGCCACCTCATGGGCAAGATCATCGACTGCAACAAGGTCAATCCGACTAGCGACTGCACTCACGTCGTTCGCGGCGCCACAGAGGAGGAGCTTCTCCGCAACGCCGCCGAGCACGCCAAGGACCACGGCATCGTTGAGGTCACGCCCGAGCTGATGGAACAGATCAAGGCCAGTATCGAGGACGAGTAGCGGACCCCCGCACCCGCATCTCCACCATAGCCGGCTCTGACGGCTGGCGAGCCTCTATCGCCAGCCGTTTCTCGTCCCGGACGCCCGCAGCGTCTCCCCTGCAGCCCTAGCCCCAGAACGTGCTGGCGATCGCCCCGGCGTAAGCCATGAGCTTCTCAGGCGGCAGGGCGTAGGCTGGCGGTATCAGCCACAGGGAGTCGGCCAGTTCCCACACCGGCTCGATCTTCTTGCGCACCTCGTCCGGGGTGCCGCAGACGACGAACGTCTCCGCCATCTCATCCGGCACGAGATGGGCGGCGCTCGCATAGCCGCCTTGCTGTACCGCCTCCTGCAGGCGGCGCGCTTCCTCACGAAAGCCGTGGGCGGCGAAGTACTCCTCGTACTGGGCGGCGCCGGAGTAGAAGGCGACCGTGGCGCGGGCGTCGTTCACCGCTTCCGTCCGGTCGTTGCTGGCCGCCACGAACAGCGCCACGTTGACCTCGATGTCGGAGCGCCGCTTGTTCCCCCGTTTCAGACCTCGTTCCAGAGCCTCAGGTATCTTCGTGGTGGCCCACTGGACGGACCAGATTGGGTGGCCCATCACCCCATCGCCGATCTCGGCGGCAAGGCTGACCAGCGGCTGCCGCAGAGCGGCGATCCAGATTGGCAGGTCGGTGCGCAACGGCGGCGGCGGAGATAGCCACTCCATCCCGCTGAAGTCGTGCTTGTGGTAGACCCCCTCGTAGCGCTCCAGTTCCCCGGTGTGGGCCTTGCCGATCACGAGGCGGACGATATCCACCACCTCCCGCATGTGCCCCAGGGGCTTGCCGTAGGGCATGCCGTAGATGTCCTCGCTCAAGGCCCGCACGCTACTGCCGAGGCCGAGGGTGAAACGGCCGCCGCTGATGCGGTCCATGTCCATGGCGGACAGAGCGGTCTCGTAGGGGCTGCGCGTGAACGCGAGGGCGACTCCGGAGAGGAGGCGGATGCGGCTGGTGGCGGTGGCGGCGACAGCCAAGGGGATGAAAGGCGTACTGTAGAGCTGTGCCGCGATCACCCCTTCCAGTCCGGCATCCTCCTGCATCTTCGCCTGGGCCGTTAAGGCAGCGGCGGGTACATCGGCGGGCACGAACCCCCAGTAGCGGCGCTTGCTCGCAGTGGTCATGGCCGAACCTCCTTCCGCGCGGGCGACATCCTTGCGGCAATGTTCAAGGCGGGCGACCGAGAAGTCAACCCCTGCCTGCCGGCAGGCAGGCTCGACACCCCCAACGCCGGATGCTACCCTGTCGGCGTGGCCGACTTCGTCCTCGCCCTGGACCAGGGCACCTCATCCTCCCGCGCCATCCTGTTCGATCGTTCGGGCACGGCCGTGGCCACCGCCCAGCGGCCGTTCGAGCAGGTCTACCCCCGTCCCGGCTGGGTGGAGCACGACCCCGAGGCGATCTGGCAGTCTCAGATAGAGACCGCCCGCGAGGTGATAGTGCAGGCCAAGGCCGCTGCCAGCGACATCGCCGCCATCGGCATCACCAATCAGCGTGAGACGGCCGTCATCTGGGACCGCAGCGGCCGCCCCATCGCCAACGCCGTCGTCTGGCAGGACCGTCGCACGGCCCCCCTCTGCGACGACCTTCGCGCCCGTGGCCTCGAGCCCCTCTTCCGCCAGCGCAGCGGCCTCCTGCTTGACCCCTACTTCTCCGGCACCAAGGTCAAGTGGCTGCTGGACAACGTCCCCAACGCCCGCCAGCGGGCCCAGCACGGCGACCTCCTGTTCGGCACCGTCGACTCCTGGCTCATCTTCCGCCTCACCGGCGTCCACGCCACCGACTACACAAACGCCTCCCGCACCCTGATGTACGACATCTTCCAGCGTCGCTGGGACCCCGAACTACTGGAGGCACTGGACGTACCGCCCTCGCTCCTGCCGGAGGTGCTGCCTTCCTCCGGCGTCTTCGGGGAGACGTCCCTGCTTGGCGGCGCCATCCCCGTCGCCGGCGTGGCCGGTGACCAGCAGGCGGCGCTGTTCGGCCAGGCCTGCTTCTCCACCGGCATGGCCAAGAACACCTTCGGCACCGGCGCTTTCCTGCTGATGAACATCGGCGACCGCCGCGTCGCCTCTCAGTCGCTCGTCACCACCATCGCCTGGGGCCTCGGCGACTCCGTGACCTACGCGCTGGAGGGCTCCATCTTCATCGCCGGCGCCGCCGTCCAGTGGCTGAGGGACGAGTTGGGCCTCATCGCCACCAGCGCCGAGTCTGAGTCGTTGGCCGCCAGCGTGGCCGACTCCAACGGGGTCTACCTCGTCCCCGCCTTCGTTGGCCTGGGCGCCCCCCACTGGGACCCCCACGCCCGCGGCGCCCTCCTGGGCCTCACCCGCGGCGTCAACAAGGCACACGTCGTCCGCGCCGCCCTGGAGGCGATCGCCTTCCAGAGCCGCGACGTCATCGAGGCGGTGGAGGCCGATTCCGAGGTTAAGCTCGACGAGCTGCGGGTGGACGGAGGCGCCGCCGCCAACGACCTCCTGCTCCAGATACAGGCCGACATCCTGGGCCGCGACGTCGTCCGGCCCGCCGTGACCGAGACGACCGCCCTGGGCGCCGCCTACCTCGCCGGTCTGGCCACCGGCTTCTGGAAGAGCACCGACGAAGTGGCCGAAAACTGGCGCATCGACCGCCGTTTCAGCCCTCAGATGCCGACGGAGCAGCGCGAGGAGCTGTACGCGGGCTGGAAGCGGGCCGTGGAGCGGGCAAAGGGCTGGGCGACCTAGAATCGGGCTAGCAGGCCTACGAAAGCAATTCGTCTAACGCCCTCTGGTCGACTGGGACGCCCCAAACTTCTGTCGTCTTCCCGTTGCGGATGTGGTAGATGTTCGCTTGATCCCAGGTGAGCTGCTTACCCTTCCGGGTCGCGGTCATTGTTAGGAGGGCCACCACGTGCTGGTCATTCGCCAGCACATCATGAACCTCTGATATGCGAAACGTTCCTTGGCTCATCTCCGCGACCTTGGCGAGAAAAGCCAGGACGCCATCCTTGCCCTTGTGGTCCCCAGCAATCGGGCTGGCTCCGGGAAAGTGGTAGACGATGTCGTCGTCCCATGAACTGCGCACTGTGTCCAGATCGCCACGGGAAAAGGCTTCTTGCCCCTTCCGCCACAGCTCAGCGTTGGGATGTTCCGCCATGACCGACCCCCTCCTTGCTGTCGCTTCACGCCTGTGCGACGCAATCCTAGTCGGCGCAGGGTGGCCCGTCAAGGTGGGCAGGAAAGGGAAGCTACAGCGGTCGATGGGCTGGGCCGCCGGTGCCTAATTCTCAGGTGTAGGAGAGCCCTCCGGAGTCGGCGAGGGCGTTGGCGAGGGTGTCGGCGAGGGAGATGGCGTCGGCGACGGCGTCGGCTGCGGAGTCGGCGAGGGCGTGGGGTGCGGAGTCGGTGAGGGCGTCGGCACCGGTGACGGCGTCGGCGACGGCGTTGGCGTCGGAGTGGGCGTCGGAGTCGGCGAGGGCGTAGCGGCTGGCGCTGGCGCTGGCGCCGGCGGCGGAGGCGGCGGCGGGGGCTCCGTCCCCAGTCGGTATATCGCCTCGAACCAGTCCCAGACTATGCGCGAGAGCCTGGCCCCGAAAGAGTACCCCGTGTACTCCGTCCTCGCCTTCTGCGATAGGTAGCTGATGGCGTACGCCTTCTCTTTGCCGTCCGCGCCGGTGAAGGTGACGATGCCAACGTCGTTGTTGACCCAGCCGTCAAGGTCCGAGTAGTACCCGATCTTGTGGCCCACAGTGGCGTACCAGGGCAGTTGGCCCGGCAGGATGTAGTTCAGCCCCACGTTGTTTGCCCGTAGCACGGCCAGCGTGTATGCGGTCCACTCCGGGCTGAACAGCTCACCCCGGTACAGCTTGCTCAGGACCATGTTCACTTCCAGCGCCGTCAGACGGTTGATGCCCGTTCCCGTTGGGTAGTACGGCACTTGGTGGAACTCCGACGAGACCATCCCCCAGGAGCGCATCATCTCCTGCGCACGCGTCACCCCGGCCAGGTAGCTGGGAAAGACCGCCTCCAGGAAGCGCCTCACCTCTGGCGGATAGCTGCCCCCGATGCCGACACGGATGCTGTAGGCCACGCTCTGCGGGTCCGCCCGGCCCGCCTCAAACTCCCCCACTACCGCCAGCAGGGCAAACAGGTTGATTACGCAGCCCGTCTTGTGCGGATCATTGCCGTGCACGGAGATCGTCTGTCCTGTCTGCAAGTCGGTCACCGCCACCGCCACCTCGATCCCGCCAACCAGCTGCCGGTAGGCCTCGATCTCCTCCGCCAGTTGGCTGCGCAGCGACAGCATCTCTGGCGAGGCACCAGCGTTCTCGGCGATGGGCACGACCGGGGAGGACGGCTCCTGGGTCGGCTCCGGCGTAGACGGCCTCGGTGTGGCGGTCGGCGTGGGCTGCGGCGGGGGCACCGCCGTCGCCGACACCATGGCGGGCTCGTCTGCCGCCGGAGCGCCGGGAGATGCGTCCGCCACCGGATCGCCGGGTGGGCTCTCCGTGCCATCGGCCCCCGACAGCAGCAACACCGCGCCCACTCCGAGACCAAGAACAGCCAGCACCGTGCCCCGGGCCAGCCTCCTGATCCGGGACTTGAACTCTCCTCGGCCTGCGCTCTCGCCTTCTGTCATCGTCACCCTGACCTGTCGCGGCGGTTGCTGCCCCATCCGCCTCCTCCTATCCAGACGCAAGGCAGTCCACAAGAGTAACGTCGCAAATAACACCAGAGTTACGAAAGGCGACCTGCCGCGAACATTCACTCTTCTGATTCTTCTTTCATCCTGGCAAATGCTGATCGCCGTCTCGACCCGCGACCTTCAAGTATACACCCCCGTCGGCCCGGTGTTAGACTCTTAGATTGTGGCGAACCCCAAGCTGATCCGCGACCTCCGCCGCGCCGTCGGCGGCAAGTGGGTCCTCCACAGCCCGGAGGACCTCCTCGTCTACGAGTACGACGCGACCATCGAGCGCGGCCTGCCAGAGGCCGTCGTCCTCCCCGATGACGCCCGCCAAGTGGCCGAAGCAGTGCGCATCGCTCACCGCCACGGCGTGCCCGTCACCGCCCGCGGCGCCGGCACCGGCCTCTCCGGCGGCGCCATCCCCTGCGACGGCGGCGTAGTCATCGTCACCTCGCGCATGAACCGCATCCTGGAGGTGGACGCGGAGAACCGCATCGCCGTCGTGGAGCCGGGCGTCATCAACCTCAATGTCAGCAACGCCGTCGCCCCCCACGGCCTCTACTACGCCCCCGATCCGTCCAGCCAGAAGGCCTGCACCATCGGCGGCAACGTGGCCGAGAACGCCGGCGGCCCCCACTGCCTCCGCTACGGCACCACCACCAACCACGTCCTCGGCCTCGAGATCGTCACCCCGGAGGGCGACCTCGTCTGGCTGGGCGGCAAGGCCCCCGATCCGTCCGGCTATGACCTCACCGGCCTCGTCGTCGGCTCCGAGGGGACGTTGTGCATCGTCACCAAGGTCATCCTCCGCCTCATGAACCTTCCCCAGTCCACCGTAACTCTCCTGGCCATCTTTGACGAGGTAGACCAAGCCTCACGCGCCGTCTCCTCCATCATCGGCCAGGGGATAGTCCCCGCCGCCCTGGAGATGATGGACCGCAACACGATGCGGGCCGTGGAGGAGGCTGTCCACGCCGGCTACCCGCCCGACGCCGGCGCCGTCCTCCTCATCGAGGTCGAGGGCCTGAAGGAGGACACCCGCGAGCAGGCCGACTCCGTGCGCGCCCTCTGCGAAGAGCTGGGCGCCCGCGAGTTGCGCATCGGCTTCTCATCGGAGGAGCGGGAGCGGCTGTGGGCGGGCCGCAAGGGCGCCCTGGGGGCTCTCGGCCGCCTCGCTCCCTCATACCACATCCTGGACGGCGTCGTCCCCCGCACCAAGCTGCCAGCCGTCCTCCGCAGCGTCTACGAGGCCTGCGACCGATTCGGCTTCCAGGTCGCCAACGTCTTCCACGCCGGCGACGGCAACCTCCACCCCAACGTCCTGTTCGACGAGCGCGAGCCCGGCGCCACCCAGCGCGTCCTTGAACTCGGCGCCGTGATCATGCGCCTCTGTGTCGAGGCCGGCGGCACCATCACCGGCGAGCACGGCGTCGGCTACGAGAAGCGGGATTACATGTCGTGGATGTTCTCCGAGGACGACATGGAGGTGATGGCGCGGGTCAAGCTGGCCTTCGGCGCGTCCGCCTCAGGCGGATTCAACCCGGGCAAGGTGTTCCCCTCCGCCAAGGGCTGCGGCGAGGTCTCTTCCCGTGCCAAGGGCGCCATCGCCAGGGCAGGGCCTGACGCCTACGTCTAGCGCCGGACCCATGGGCGAGCAGGCGTCCCTCCGCAGCGACCTGGAGTCCATCGTCGGCCCCGAGGGGCTCGCGCCGGAGCCAGCCGCTTTCGCCGTCGACGGCCTGACGCCGCAGGCGGCGGTGGCGCCCTCCACGTACGAGCAGGTCGCCGAGGCGATGCGCTACGCCCACGCGGAGGGCCTGGCCGTCATCCCCTGGGGCGGCGGCACCCTCATGCACATCGGCAACGTCCCCGGCCGCTACGACATCGCCCTCAGCCTGGCGCGCCTGGACCGGATTGTGGAGCACGAGCCGGCCGATCTCACCGCGAGCTGTCAGGCCGGCATCACCCTGGACCGGCTGCGGGGCCAATTGGGCAAGCACGGGCAGCTCGTCCCCCTGGACCCATGGGGGGAGAAGACGACCGTAGGCGGCGTCCTGGCCGCCAACGCCACCGGGCCCTCTCGTCATGCCTACGGTGCCCCCCGCGACTTCACCATCGGCCTGCGCATCGTCACCGCCGACGGCCGCGTCACCAAGACCGGCGGTCGCGTGGTGAAGAACGTGGCTGGCTACGACCTCTGCAAGCTGTACATCGGCTCCCTGGGCACCCTGGGGATCATCCTGGAGGCCACCTTCAAGCTCGCGCCCCTGCCCAGGGCGGAGCGGACCGTCCTCGCTGCCTTCGAGACGCCCGCCCGCGCCTGCGCCTTCGCTGCCGAACTGCAGCGCTGCGGCCTCGCCCTCGCCGCCCTCCAACTCCTCAACCCCGCCGCAGCCTCTGCGACCCACCTGCGCAGCCCCAGTGGTCTCTGGGCACTTGGCCTCGACCTGGCGGGCACCCCTCAGGCCGTCGAGCGATCCCTCCGCGAGATCGGCGAGCTAGCCCAGGGCGCCGCCGCCGACCTCCTCGACGTGGCCAACGGCACAAAGGTGTGGGAGAGTGCGGGCCACCTCTCCCTGACCGCGGACCACGCGCTGTCATGCAAGGCCACCGCCCTTCCAACCCGAATGCCGTCCCTCATCGACTCCCTGGAGGCCGCAGGCGAGCCGCCCCACATCCTCGCCCTGCCCACTGTCGGCGTCCTGTACGCCTCCTGGCCCCACCTGGACGACCCTGAGGAAGCGATCAGGCGGCTCCGCACAGCGACCTCCGACATCGTTGGCTCCCTCGTCGTCGAGGTGTGCCCCCTGGACCTCAAGCGCCGCCTGGACGTCTTCGGCGAGCCGCCGCCTTCCTTCGACCTGATGCGCCGCGTCAAGCAGCAGTTCGACCCGAACGGCGTCCTCAGCCCCGGCCGCCACGTCGGGAGGCTGTGATGGCCCGCAGGCCCACCTTCTCCGGTCCGTCGGCCCCCCAGGAGGTCGACCTCTCCCGCTGCGTCCACTGCGGCCTCTGCCTCCAGCACTGCCCAACCTACACCGAGACCGGCCTGGAGACCGAGTCGCCCCGCGGACGCCTCTATCTGATCAGGGCCATCGCCGAGGAGCGCATCGACGCCACGCCCACCGCCGTCGGCCACCTCGACCTCTGCCTCCAGTGCCGCAACTGCGAGGCCGTCTGCCCCTCCGGCGTCCCTTACGGGCGCGTCATGGAGGCCGCGCGAGCGGAGATCCTGACCAACGGCAGGACTCCCCTGGCCTGGCGCCTCCGCGCCCTCTTCCTGCGAGAGGTCATCGCCCGGCCCGGCCGCATGACCGCACTGGCCGCCCTCCTCCGCCTCTATCGCGCCTCCGGCCTGCGCTGGCTGGCAGAGCGAGTCCCCTATCTGCGCGACCGCGTCGTCCTGGCACCGACCATATCCGGCCCCACCTTCCGCGTGGACAGCGTCCTCCCCAAGCCCCTGGGCAAAGTGCGAGGGCGCGTGGCCCTTCTCACCGGCTGCATCATGCCCCACGCCTTCGGCCGCGTCCACGAGGCCACCGTCCGCGTCCTGGCCCGCAACGGCCTCAAGGTGGTGGCGCCGCCGGGCCAGCTCTGCTGCGGCGCCCTCCATTCCCACAACGGCGATCGCTCCACCGCCCGCGCCCTCGCCCGCCGCAACATCGACGCCTTCCTCGACGCCGATGTCGACACCGTCGTCGTCAACTCCGCCGGCTGCTCGGCGGCCATGAAGGAGTACGGCGAACTCCTGGCCGACGATCCCGACTACGCAGAGAAGGCGGAACGCTTCGCTGGCATGGCCAGGGACGTCACCGAGCTCCTGGCCGACCTGCCGCTCGAGCCCCCCTCCGGCCCGCTGGAGGTCCACGTCACCTACCAGGACCCCTGCCACCTGGCCCACGCCCAGCGCATCTCCCGCGCCCCGCGAGACGTGCTCGCCGCCATCCCCGGCCTCCACCTCATCGAGATGGAGCGCCCCGACCGCTGCTGCGGCAGCGCCGGCGTCTACTCCCTGGCCCACCGCCAGATGTCCCTCGACCTGCTGGACGGCAAGATGCGCGAGATCACCGCCACCGGGGCGAAGGTCATCGCCACCGCCAACCCCGGCTGCATGGTTCAACTGGAGGCCGGCCTGCGCCGCCACCGCCTGCCCGGTCGCGTCGTCCACGTGGTGGAGCTGTTGGACGAGGCTTACGGGCAGGCCATCGTAGCGGAGGCCTTCAGGCCTCCATGCCGGTGATGGCGACCTGAAGGTCGCCGCTACATCCAGTGAGGGGGTATAATTCCGGCGCAGGGAGGGCACGGCCATGCAGCCAGAGACCAGGTACGCCAAGAGCGATGACGTCAACATCGCCTACCAGGTGGTCGGCGACGGCCCCTTTGACTTGGTGCTCGCCCCCGGCTTCGTATCGCACGTCGAGTACTTCTGGGAGGAGCCACTGCTCGCACGCTTCCTTCAGCGACTCGCTTCCTTTTCTCGCCTGCTCATGTTCGACAAGCGGGGAACGGGTCTCTCGGACCCCGTCCAGGGGGTGCCCACTCTAGACGAGCGGATGGACGACGTGCGGGCGGTGATGGACGCCGCCGGCTCGGAACGGGCGGCTCTGTTCGGCTACTCGGAGGGAGGCCCCATCTGCACCCTGTTCGCCGCCACTTATCCCCATCGGACATCCGCTCTCGTCATGTACTCCTCATACGCCAAGCTCACGAGAACCGTTGACTACCCCTACGGCCCCACTGGCGATGTCATGGAACGACTCTTCCAGACGATCAGGGAGAGCTGGGCGGAAGGGCCTATGGCCCCGATTGTGAACCCCAGCGTCGCGAACGACGAACGGTACAGGCAGTGGTGGGCCCGCGTGTGCCGGGGCGGTGCGAGCCCTCGGATGGCGGAAGCGCTGATGCGGATGAACGATGAGATCGACATACGGGATGTGCTGCCGGCGATACGGGTTCCGACGCTCATCATGCATCGCGCCGATGAAGGGTGGATCGAGGTGGGTCACAGCCGCTATATGGCCAAGCGGATCCCCGGCGCCAAGTACACCGAGCTGCCCGGCGTCGACCACTGGCCCTGGATCGGCGACTCCGCCACCGTCCTCGACGAGGTCCAGGAGTTCCTCACGGGTGTCCGCCCCGCGCCGGAGCCGGACCGGGTGCTGGCCACGGTGCTGTTCACGGACATCGTCGGCTCCACCCAACGGGCCGCAGAGGTGGGAGACTACCGCTGGCGGGAACTGCTCCACAGCTACTACGCCATGGCGCGAAGGGAGCTGGACCGGTTCCGCGGCCGTGAGGTCAAGACCACCGGCGACGGCTTCTTCGCCACCTTCGACGGCCCCGCCCGCGGCATCCGCTGCGCCTGCGCCGTCAGCGACTCCGTCGGACAGCTCGGGATCTCGATCAGGGCGGGCCTGCACACCGGGGAGTGCGAGGTGATGGAGGAGGATGTGGGCGGCATTGCTGTACACATCGGTGCCCGCGTGGCGGCTGAGGCTGCGGCAGGCGAGGTGCTCGTCTCCAGCACGGTCAAAGACCTGGTGGCGGGATCGGGCCTGGAGTTCGAGGACCGTGGCCCACACCGCCTCAAGGGCGTCCCGGAGGAATGGCGCCTGTTCTCGGTCAAACGGGACGGAAGGCCAGAGTAGGAGGTCCCCATTTCCAGGGCTTGGCCTCCCCGGCGGGCTCCTACACCGCCGTACTGATCCTCTAGCAGCGAAACCGAATTCACCGCCTGTTCACCCACGTTAGCCGTAGGTTAACTGTCTCCCCGTCCCTGCAGTGTCATACTGAGATTGGCAATGATGGAACCCATGGTAGTCTGGCAGGCAGCCACCCATGAACTGCGTTTGTGGAACTCTGCTACTAGAGATTAGAAACCGGATATGTCAATCCCTGATCAAAGATACGCCGATTTCTTCATCGAAAGCCTGTAACAACTTTGCCTATTATGGCGTCTATTGTTCGTCCTGAGTCCAGCGCTAGCCCTCGGTCTCCCCGACGGCCATCGGTCAATACGGGCCCGGCAGGCGACGAGGATCGAAGGGAAGAAGCCATGCGTTTCACCCTAGCCGGCAGAACGAACAGTGCAGGCGCCGCTGCCATCGGGGCGCAACAGCGAACCCGCCGTTCCCCGCCCACTACCCTCCCCCGGAACGGCCACCGCAACGGTCGCCAGCTCAGCGAGTTCGCCGAGCTGTACAACCAGTACTTTCCCAAGGTCTTCGCCTACGTCTACGGACGCGTCCAGCACAAGGAAGCAGCGCTGGACATCGTCTCCGACGTCTTCGAGAAGGCCTACGTTAAGATGCACGGCCTTCGCTCCGCCGACGCCTTCAGCTCCTGGCTATTCACCATCGCCCGCAATGAGGTCGCCTCCCACTGGCGCAAGGAGAAGCCCGCGGCCAAAGCCCTCCAGGAGGCCGCCTGGAACAGCGAGCTCAACCATCAGCCACCCAGCCCGGAGGACACCCTCCTCCACCGCGAGCGCATCAGTCACCTCGCCTCCCTCCTCCGCCAGCTTCCGCCCCGGGAGCAGGAGATCATCTCTCTCAAGTTCGACGCCGAACTCACCAACCGCGAGATCGCCGACATACTCAAGACCAGCGAAGTGAACGTGCGAGTAACCATCTTTCGCGCCCTGCGCAAGCTGCGGGCGCGCATGGAGCAGCAGCAAGAGGTCCGCTAGCGATGCACAACCCGGAGCAGGCAGACAGGCTGGCCAAGGCCATCGAGGAGATGGTCCAGGGCCGCACGCCTGAGGACCTCAGCGACGAGGAGCTCCAGCAGCTCCTCCAGATAGCCAGGATCCGCCTGGACGCTGCCCGCGAGGCCGCTGAGGCCGGCAATGAGGCCCAGAGCGCCGTGCTGGACCGCCTGATAGCCCGCCTGAACCTCCTCCGGAACCGCGACAACGGCGAGCCCAACGGCTCCACCACCTCGCACGATCGCGCGGGGGACACCGCGCCGGACCATGAAGACCCCGACCACACGGACGTAAAGGAGCTTCAGGAGATCATCGACCTGCGCCGCCAGATGAGCGAGCACGCAGCCGCCGTCTCCGAGGCGCACCGCGAGGCCATCTGGCAGCGCGTGCAGGCACGCATTCAGACCAGCCAGTCGGAGAGGCGCGGCTTCTTCCACTGGCCGTTCCGCCGCCGCGATCGAGAGGCCGACGATTTCGGCGTCACCCTCGACCGCATGATCCTGGGCGAGCCTATATGGGAGGCTAGAGACTCTAAACTGGAGGAGCTGCTGAGCGTGGCCCGCATGCGCCGGGCCGCCGCCGCCAGCGCCCGCACCGGCTTCCTGGACCAGCAGGCGCGGGTGTGGGCCCGCCTGAGGCCACGCCTCATGGCGTGCCTGAGCCGATCCCGACGTCGGCCCGTCTTCTGGCGCAAAGCGGCCTCTCCCTGGCCCAAGCTTGCCGCTGCCGGCGCCGTCGTCGCCCTGGTCGCCGCCGCCTTGGGACCCATACCCGCCACCGGCCTCGCCCACCACCCGGTTACCGAATTCGCCAGCTTCCTCGGCGGCCACATCGGCGTCACCGAGACTTCCGCCCCGCCAACCGTGCCGCCGGTGACCGAAGTCATCCAAAGCAACGACGTCTCAGCGGCCCAGGCCAGCATCCTCCTCGGCCTGCCCGTGTACGAGCCTGCCTTCCTGCCCAGCGACTATCATCAGGTCTCATCCCAATACTTCCCAAGAGCGCTAACAGCCGACCAGGGAGGCCTGTTCCTCCTCGCCTACGAAAACTCCGGCGCGACAGACAGCCCGGGAACCATCCTCATCTACCAGGAACGCGCCTCATCCAACAGCATCGTGGTGGAGGAGGGCTTCGCCCAGGATATATGGCTCCCTGCAAGGATCCCCGCCACCTACGTCAGCGGCACCTGGCAGCCCACCGGCAGTGACCTCACCTGGGGCGAAGACGGCGCCGAGACCATCCTCTTCGATCTCGGCGGCCTCCGTACCGTTATCTACACCACAGACAACTACCTGCCGCAAACCGACCTGGTGGCCATTGCCGACAGCTTGGCCGAGCAGGTCGCACCTCCCACTAGTTAAGGCATCGACCTCCTCGATACGCAGTTGGGGCCCCCCAAACGGGGCCCCAACATCGTCCG
>DAOUMF010000075.1:0-15684 GCA_034411955.1 Dehalococcoidia bacterium | reverse complement strand
CAACATGAACACCGCCGCCACCTACGGTATTCGCAGCATTCCTACCCTGCTCATGTTCAAGGGTGGCCAGCCCGTCGATCAGATCATCGGCTTCCGCCCGAAGGGGGACCTGAAGAGAGTCATCGATAAGGCTCTCGCCTAAGAGTTGAGGTACTATGCCTCGGCGGGCATATGACATCGTGATTGTCGGCGGCGGGCCTGCGGGCCTCGCCGCCGGACTCTACGCAGCCCGCGCCCGCCGTAGGACGATCCTTCTGGAGAAGGGCGTCATCGGCGGTCAGATCGCCCTCACCGAGCTGGTGGAGAACTACCCAGGCGTGCCCTCGGTCAACGGCTTCGACTTGGCCCAGACGATGCACAACCAGGCCGAGAGCTACGGCCTTGAGACCCAGTCCGCCGCGGTGACGGCCCTGGAGCAGCAAGGGAAGCGGTGGCTGGTCCGCACCACCGAGGACGAGTACGTCGCCAAGGCCGTGATCGTCACCGCCGGGGCTGACTACAACAGGCTGGGCGTGCCGGGAGAGGAGCGTCTCACCGGCCGCGGTGTATCCTACTGCGCCACCTGCGACGCCGCCTTCTTCAAGGGACAGCATGTGGCCGTCGTCGGCGGCGGCGACGCCGCCATGGACGAGGGGCTGTTCACCACCCGCTATGCCGATCGGGTCACCGCTATCCACCGGCGCGACCAGCTCCGAGCCAGCGCTATCCTTCAAGAGCGCGCCCTCGCTAATCCCAAGATGGAGTTCGTCTGGAACACCGTGGTCACGGAGATCCTGGGCGAGGAGGCAGTGACCGGCGTGAGGCTGCACAACCGCGAGACCGGTGAAGAGAGTACCGTGGACGTCGCCGCCGTCTTTGTCTTCATCGGTCAGCACCCCAACACGGACTTCCTCCGCGGCCGCGTCTCCATGGACGA
Organism: Dehalococcoidia bacterium; assembly: GCA_034411955.1. Classification (GTDB taxonomy): domain Bacteria; phylum Chloroflexota; class Dehalococcoidia; order SM23-28-2; family RBG-16-64-32; genus DAOUMF01. The sequence goes on along the minus strand of DAOUMF010000075.1, from coordinate 14,768 downwards.
GGGCGGGCACATGCTGGTCAACGAGTGGATGGAAACGGAACTGCCCGGCCTCTACGCCGCCGGCGACGCCCGACAGAACGCTGCTCGTCAGGTCGTGACCTCCGCCGGCGACGGCGCCACCGCGACCATCGCCGCCGAGCACTATCTGAGCAGCAACTTCGCCGCCGAACAATAGCGTTTGCGGAGCCTCTTGACCCCCAGTCCTGGCCCCCAAGGCTGTATACTGCCACTTGGGGCAGGAACAAGGAACAGGGTTCCGGACGAGTCTGGGTCGGCCCTCTTCCTTGGCCCGTGTTGCACTAGGTCCGGGAGTGGAAGGGCCCCGGTGGGCCTCGCGGTCTTCAAAACCGTTGTGGGGCGGTGGTCCCGTCCCGAGTGGGTTCGACTCCCATGCACTCCCGCCAGACATAAAATATAGGTAAACGGTGAGCATCTCGTAAGATTTGCGCGCCGTTTATTGCTAAGGCTTCTGACTATTTATCGCCCATCTGTCGCCCACCTGCCGCGACGATAGAGACGAACACCGCGCTCGGAATGCAGGTGGCGATCAGCGGCTCGACGGCGTCGACGCGCCGCGCGACCTCCTCTTCGGCGAGGCCGAACTCAGCGTCGCCCCGTTCGCTGCTCGGCCCGCAGTGTCGCTCGATTGATCTCGTGCCGTCGACGTCGGCGTCGAGCCGCCACTGCAGGCGGCCGCGAGGACCCCAATGGCAAGGCCAAACGCCAGGAGACCACCGAGGCGGCTCCGCAGTATGGTGCCTATGGCGCTGATCATTCGTAGACAAGGTCGAACAGGTGTCATGATCCTCCTCCTTGTCGAGAATTCGCAGTGCCTGGGCCCGCGCCGCCAGACGAAGAGGCCAAGGATGGCCTATGGAGCCGCAAGACCTCAATGTGCAGTGTCATCAGCGCTGTCCTCATCCCCCTTCCACCTTGCCCTGCCGACATGAGGCAAAGATGAAGCTGACCGGGCCTACTGGGGCCGGGCTAGAAAGAAGAGGAGCGGTAGGCTACCGGGCCCAGACCCTGGGACACAGGGGAGGCGTTGACGTCATCTCCTGCGGACGACCCGCAGGCCCACGAAGGCGAGGGCGAGCACGCCGGGGACGGCGAGAACCACAGGCAGGACGCCCCCAGGATTCAGCGTGCGGTGCTCTTCAACGTGCAGGGGGATGGCAGGGCTCGCGGCGAGGGGGCCGGCACTGGCAAGCGCCGGTGGCTCTGGCAAGACCACTACATACGCCGCGACGTCGCCTGCTAAGACCGGCTTCACTGTCCAGGTCAAGGTCGCCGACGAACCGGCGGCGATCGGGGCCACGCTGACGGTGCGTTGCGGCGACCAGTCCTCCGGGTCTACGTAGGTGCGGTGATCGATGGCCACGAAAGCGAGGTTGGCGATGAGGGGAGGGGTAGCGCTGGAGCCGCTGTTGCTGATCGCAGAGGTGAAAGTGAACGTCTCGCCGGTAAGCGTCGACACCTCGGACTTGCTCACCGAGATTGTCACGTCGCCGGCGGGCGCTTGCCCGCCGCTCTCCTGCGCGAACACCGGAGCGCTGATCGCGGCTCCAACGGCCAGGAGAAGGGCAGCGAGCACGCCGACGATGACGGGGCTCAGCCGGGCAGAGTGTCTCATCTGTCGATCCCTCCCTGCAAGCGCAGGCGGCCGGCGATGAGGAACGCCACGCTCGTCGCGATGATGGCGGCGAGGACGGGAGCGAAAAGAAGGTCAGACTCCTGGCCCCAGCCGTGGCCTTTAGCGATAACGTTGTCGAGAAAGCTCGATCCCGCCGTCACCGGGTTGACACGAACTATCAGGTCTCCGAACCATCCGCTGAGAGGTAGCTGAGTGGGCGCGAGAAGCACCACGAACGCGAAGAAGCTCGCGGCCAGACTCAGGCGGTTGGAGTTCGAGAAGATGCTGACGATCAGGCCTAGCGAGCCGAACGCGGCGGTCAGCAGGCTGCCGACGACGAACCCGGAGAGAACGGCGTCCGCGAAGAGGCCGGCGCCTCCCTTGAGGACCCAGACGTAGGGGATGGCGACGACCAGCATGACCGGCCATATGGATGCAGCGGCGAGGAGTTTGCCCAGGGCTATCTGGCGGCGAGGAACGGGCGTGAGCAGAAGACTCTCCAGGGTCTCGCGCTCGCGTTCTCCGCTCACGGTATCGGCGCTGAAGAGCAGGCTCACCGCGACGCCGATCCCCAGCGTGATCTGCATGACCAGGTTCACCGTGTCCTTCTGGTCGATGATGTTCAGCTCCTTGTTCGTCGCCGCCAGGTATGTGAGCAGGCTGAGCAGCAGGCTGAACACGAGGAGGATGATGGGGCCGCGCGCCGACAGCCAGACGTCACGAAGCTCCTGCGCCGCCACCGCCATCCACCTACCCGAAGGCGTTGTCGGCGCCATCTGTAGGCTGGCGTCGCTGCGGCTCAGCGAGGTCATCGCTGGCCCCCCTCGGTCAGCGAGAGGAAGGCATCGCTCAAGCGGCCGCCTTCCAGCTCAAAGGAGAGGATAAGAACCTCGGCGTCGGCGAGGGCACGGACGGCGCCGTTCATGCCGGCTCCCCACTGCTCGTCGAGCCAGGCGACGTCGAATGTGACGGTGAGCCAGCCCCTCTCCGCATCGGTAGAGCCAGCGTTCGCCACTCCCTGCGCTCGCTCAAGAGCCGATAGCGCCTGGTCGTGCATCTCGGATGGGACGTGCACGCGGGCCGTCCTGGGGGCGGCTCTCCGCTTGATCTCGGCGACGCTCCCTTCAGCGATCACTTCGCCGTGGTTGAGGATGATGACACGTGAGCAGATCTCCTCCACCTCGTCGAGGAAGTGCGTGCTGAGGATGACGGTTGCGCCTCGCTGTGTGGCTATGTCGCGGATGAGGCCCAACATCTGACGCTGTCCTGCTGGATCGAGACCCAGTGTCGGCTCGTCCAGGAAGATGACCCTGGGCGCGTTGACCAGCGCCCGGGCTACGCCCAGCCTCTGTCGCATTCCCCGGCTGTAGGCGCCTATGGGCGACGAGGCCCGTTCCGCCAGGCCCACCTCGGATAGCAGAGACGCAGCAGCCTCGCGGGCGCTTCGGGCGGGGTGGCCGAACAGTCGTGCGTGGTAGCGAAGGAACTCATCGCCGGTCATGTGAAGGGGATAGCCGGCGCTCTCCGGTAGCACGCCGATCTGCCGGCGGATCTCAGCCGGCCTGGTGTGCGGGATGCCGCCCAGGGCGAAGCTTCCTCGCGTGGGCGGAAGGATCGTTGACAGCACGCGGATCGCCGTCGTCTTGCCGGCGCCGTTCGGGCCCAGGAGTCCGATGATCTCCCCCGAACGCGCCTCGAATGAGAGGTCGCGGACGGCCACGAGAGGGCCGAACGATTTCGCGATGTGATCTACGCTCAGCACCGCTTCCGCGCTCGGGGCGCCGGTGGCGGCTGCAGCCATGCTTTCCGACTCTTCTCTGGCGTTCACTTGTTACGCTCCAATATCAGGGTAGAAGGCGTACATGAAGCTGCGATGAAGGCTGAGGAGGTGAGGTTCAACGAGGGACGCCGCTAAGCGACGCGGATTGAGCGACCTTCCACAAGAAAAGCTGAAGGGGCCGATGTCGGCCCCTTCAGCAAGGCGAAGCGCGGCGAAGCTAGTCCTCAGCTCCGTCCGATTCGACATGCAGCACGGCTCCGGTCCCGGCGTCCACCTTCACGTCCTTGCCGCCGATCTCCACGCTGTAGACCAGGCTGCCGTTCTCGTTTTCCAGCTCGACTTTCTGGACGTCGCCCGGCACCTTAGCCTGGGCGGCGGCGACGGCCTCATCCGCAGTGATGTTCGCCAGGGGAGCCAGGGCAGCGGCCTCGTCGGCCTCGCTCAGGCCCTCGTCCTGGCCTTGCGGCACGGCGATGCTGCCGTTGAGCTGCGGCTCCTGGACATCCGCCGCGTCTTCTCCGGCAGCGTCGTCGGCCTCATCCTGAGGGCCGATCTCGTCCTGGACGTCGTCGGTGTCGGCCTCCTCCGTCGCGGCTTCTGCGGCGTCGTCCGCGTCATCCTGCTCATTGGTGGTCTGGGCGGCGGGCGTGGGGGTGGGGTCGGCCGAGGCCAGATGCGAGGCCAGGGTGACGGCGCTGAAGGCGATGGCGAGGATGGCCACCAGGCCGGCCACAAGGTACAAGCGCTTGGCTATGCTCATTGTCTGTCACCTCCTTTCCACTGTTGGCTGTATCCTCTGGAAACGAGGTTACACTTGTCGCATGAAGCGGCGATGAAGCGAGGATTAAGTGGGGCGGGATCAGGAAAGACCGGCGCGACTGGTTAGAGGAAGCGTTACCGTGAACACCGTGCCCCGCTGGCGCTCGCTCCGAACCGAGATGGACCCGCCGTGGGCCTCCGCGATCCAGCGGCAGATGCTGAGCCCGAGCCCGGCCCCTCCCTCCGTGCGGCTGCGCGCCTTGTCCACGCGATAGAAGCGGTCGAAGACGCGCTCTGAGTCCTCTTGGGCGATGCCGATGCCCGAATCGCGCACCCACAGTTCCGCCCGGTCACCGTCTAGGCCCCAACCCGCGGTCACTGTGCCTCCCGGCGGGGTGTACTTGACGGCGTTGTCCAGGAGGTTGAGGACAAGCTGGAGCAGCAGGTCCTCGTCGGCGTGCAAGGTGACGGCCGGGCCGGGAGCCACGCCAAGCGTAAGCTCGCGCCGCTCCGCCATGGGCCGCACCTGCTCGACGGCAGCGGCGATCAGGTCGCCCAGGTTCACCGGTTCGGAGGAGATGGGGATCTGACCGGCGTCGGCTCTGGCCAGAGTCAGGAGGCTGCCGACCATCCGGATCAGGCGGTCCACCTCCTCGTTCACTGTCTGCAGGACTTCCCGGTAGGCAGCGGCGTCTCGCGGCTTGCTGAGGGCGACCTCGGCCTGCCCCTTGATGGCGGTAAGCGGTGTTCTCAGTTCGTGCGAGGCGTCGGCTGTGAACTGGCGTTGCCGGTGGAAGGCCTCGTCCAGACGAGCGATCATCTCGTCAAACGTGCGGGCCAGCCGGCCAACCTCGTCGTCGGGCAGCCGTAGGTTGAGCCTCTCACCCAGGTCTTCCGCCGATATCCTGCGCGCCAACCTTGTCAAGCTGTCAATCGGTGACAGGGCTCTTCCGGCCAGAAAGACTCCCCCGAGGCTGGCGACCGCCAGTGTGACCGGGTAGGCGACTGCGAGGATCAACAGGAGCGCCTGAAGCGTATCGGACACGTCGTCCTGAGATTGGCCGACTTCGAGCACGCCGCCTATGCCATCGCCATGTTCGATGGGGAACATCCGCACGCGCATGGTCTCATTGCCTACCACCGCTGTCCGCGTGCTGGTCTGGCCGCGCAGCGCACGGTCAACGGCTCGCGAGTCGATGGGTAGATCGCCTGCGGCGGCGCTGTTGTCGAACGTCATGTGTCCGGACACGTTAAACACGCGCACGAAGCTCTCGCCGGCGTTGGGGTCGTCCGAGGACACGCTACCGGCCAGGGTGGGCTGACCCTCCTCATACTGGATGACGTCCAGGAACGTGTTGGCGCGATTTCGTATGGAGTCGTCGAGGTTGTCATACAGGTTGTGGCGCAGCACTACATAGACGCCAGCGCTGAACCCCGCCAGAATGACGGCCAGCAGGAGGACGTACCAGAGGGTGAGCCTCAGGCGGACGGACCGGAGTATGATCATTCGATTACCCGGCTGGTCGCCCGATCATGCGATAGCCGGCTCCGCGCACGGTCTGGATGAGCTTCGCCGGGAACGGGCTGTCGGTCTTGCGTCTCAGATTGCGGATATGCACGTCGATCACGTTGCTGGCGTTGTCGAAGTCGTAGTTCCATACGTGCTCGGCTATCATTGTGCGCGTGAGAACCTGATTGGGATGGCGCATCAGGTACTCCAGGATGGCGTACTCCTTCGTCGTCAACTCCAGATCGGATCCAGCGCGGGACACCCTACGAGTGGCGGTGTCCAGGATCAGATCACCTATCTGCAATACAGAGCCCAGCACGGCGGGCTGCCGGCGGGTAACCGCCCGCAGCCGCGCCAGAAGCTCAGCGAAGGCGAACGGCTTGACGAGGTAATCGTCGGCGCCGCTGTCGAGGCCACGCACCCGGTCTTCCACCGCGTCTTTCGCGGTGAGCATGAGGATGGGAGTGCGCACTCCCCGGCCACGCAGAACTTGGCACACCTCAATCCCGTCTCGCACCGGCAGCATCACATCTAAGACGATCACGTCAAATTCGGCCACCGCCGGCCAGTCCAGCGCCTCCTCACCGTCATGGGCCACGTCCACGGCATAGCCGTGCTCGGTCAGGCCCTTGCGGATGAAGTCCGCTATCTTGTGCTCGTCTTCAACTACTAGAACGCGCATGCCGCCTCCGCTCAGGGGATGTCCCTAGTGTTCAGTATAGGAGAGAGAAGATGAAGAGGGGATTAACGAAAGAGCCGGCGCTCTGGCAAAGAACAGCCCCATTCTCCGGCCCCTGGCCGATTGACCTGCACACAGAGCGCTTCCCGGCAATCCACCTCTAGTGTGTCTGCTGGGTTGAGCCCCCGTAGGGAGCGCTAGAGGGTGCCCCCGGCGTTCGGCGGGCGAGGGTGGATTTCCAGAACGACGCCGTAGAGGTGCCGTACCCGCCCCCGGAAATCCCCACTTGCGAGCGGTCATGCTCCTGACCTTCGTCCTCTTCGGCTCTGGATGGAGATGAAGTCCCGTCGCGGTACCACCGACGCTCTCCGCGCCGGGCGCCGCAAGAGACGGCCGGCACGGAAGGGGACAGAGCCCGCCCGGGCCGCGTAACCTTTTCTGCGCTGGACAGTTATGCCATCGGACGGGGATAACAGGACCGGCAGGACTGAGTTGCTGACCGCCGAAGAACTGGCCGCGGAACGACGCATCGTCGAGGCCTCCCAGAGGGACGCCAGCCGCTTCGCCGCGCTTTACGAGCGCTACTTCGATCGCGTGTATGCTTTCGCCTTGACTCGAACCGGCAGCCGCTCCTCGGCTGAGGACGTGACGTCCGAGACGTTCCGCCGGGCCATGCGGAACCTTTCCCGGTTCCAGTGGCGGGATGTCCCCTTCTCCGCCTGGCTTTTTCGTATCGCGGCCAATGCCGCCTCCGACCTGCGGCGCCGTGACGCCCGTGAGGTAGTTGTGAATAGCCTACCGGATGAGGGTCAGGAGTCCTGGGAAAACCGCTTCATCGAGATGGAGCACCGGGCGCAGGTTTTCAAAGTGCTGGAGCGCCTGCCCCGCGACCAGCGGCGGGTGATCGTGATGCGGTTCGCGGAAGAGAAGACCGGCCGGGAGATAGCGCAGGCGATGGGTAGAAGCCTGGGGGCCGTGAAGGCGCTCCAGGTTCGCGCCCTGCGCAGCCTGCGAAGGTGGGTAGGTGAGAACGATGAGTGACCAGGAACGAGACGATCAACTGAACGACGCCCTGGATGAGATCATCTCCGCCGGGGAGCGGCCGAAGACCACCGGCGACGCCGAGACGGATCGGCTGGCCCGCCTGGCCGAGGGGCTAAAGGGATTGCCCGACCCCGCCTTCAAGGCCCGGCTGAAAGCCGAGCTCTTCCCGCGAAACCCGTTTCCGTCCCGCTTCTGGAGGTGGCTCCGCTCCGACCGCCGGCGGACCCTTGCGGCCATCGCCGTTTCGCTGGGCGTGGCCGGAGCGATTGGAACGGTGCTCTACTTCACCGCACGCGGTGACGGCGAACAGGCGATGGTTCAGCCGCCGCCGACCCCGACGCCATCAGCCGACGAGTGCCGCACACCCGCCTCCATCGATCCGCTGCCCTCAGACGGGCCGGACGACTGGCAGGACATCTCCCTGCCCCCACCCAATGACTGCTTCCGGATGACAGCCTCGCTGAGCGATGCCGCAGGCGTGGCGCCTGACTCCGACTTCACCCTGGACTCCCGCGAGCCCACAAGCGCAGATGAGCTGGCCGCCCGCATAGAGGTACAGCCCGACCTCCGGTTCCACCTCCAACCCCTCTCCGACAGTCAGGCAAGCGCCCAGCCGGGGACCCGAACCGTCGGGACGCGCTTCCGCGTCGTGCCCGATGCCCCGCTGGCCGAGGATACCGTCTACACCTTCAGCGTGTTGAACGAGCCTGGGGGACTGCCGGTCAGTAGCTGGGCCTTCCAGACGCAGCGGCCCCTCCGCGTGGTGCAGACCCTGCCCGCCGACCAGTCCACGGACGTGCCCCTGAACGTCGGCATCGAGCTAACCTTCAGCCACGACGACGTAACCGGTGTGGAGGACACCTTCCAGATCGACCCGCCGGTGCAGGGCCGCTTCGAGACTCACAAGCGCACCGTTGTGTTCGTTCCCAAGGAGCTCCTGCCGCAAACTCTGTACACCGTGACCGTAGGCCCTGGAGTGGGAATCGAAGGCTCCGACCAGACCCTGGGCGAACCCTTCACCTTTCAGTTCGAGACCGGCTCGACGGCTCGCACGGGCGAGACGCCGGGAGGGCTGTCCCTGCAGTTCTCCCGCCGCACCTGGGAATCCTCTACAACGCAAGCGCCGGTGCTGGCGCTCCTCGACCTCGAGGGCATGCCGGGCTCCGTCCCTTCGGCGCCGCTGGCCTTCACCGTCTACCTCTTCCCCGGCGTCGACGCCTTCTTGGCTTCCCTGGACCAGTTCACGTCGCTCCCATCCTGGGCCAGCGCATCGCGGACCCGCTTCACGGTGGACACGTCGGGTCTGGAAGAGGCAGCCTCGTTCGATGCGGCGCCAAAGCCCATCGGCGACACGTCTGAGATGTACGTCCCCTTCCCGGAGCCGCTGCCCGTGGGCTACTACCTCGTGGAGACTGAGTTCGAGGGCCACGCCCTCCAGGCCTGGCTGCAGGTGACGGACGTGGCCACTTACGTCTCGGTTAGCCGCACACGCACCCTCCTCTGGGTCAACGACGCGGCGTCAGGGACGCCCATCGAGAGCGCGACGGTGCGCCTCGCGGGCGCCGACTTCATCGCCTCCACGGGATCTGAGGGAGCAGCCTTCTTCGACACGCCGCAGGACCTGATTCGCCTGGAGCAGAGCCCCTTCGGCTACACGACGAGCGAGGCCGTGGGTAACCTCATCGTCACCGCCCCCGACGGCCGCACAGCCGTCGTTCCCCTGGCGGACATCTTCTCGGGCTTCCTCTACTTCGGCTACAAGGAGTACGGCTTCTGGGGCGACCCCGGCCTCTACTGGCGCTTCCTCTACACGGACCGCCACCTCTACCGGCCTACGGACACTGTCCACTTCTGGGGCCTGGCTCGCCATCGGGCGGACCCCCCGCCATCGCAGGAGGTCATCGTAGAAATCAGCGGCGAGCAGTTCAGCGAGACAGGAGACTACCTGGGCCCCGTCGGGGTGGTCAGCACCTCGGTTACCACCAGCGCCGCCGGCACGTTCATCGGGGAGCTGCCGCTCAAGGGCGTCTCGCCGGGGTACTACAGCCTGCAGGCCCGCATCGGAGACCAGGTCATCACCTCCATCTACCTGGAGGTGGAGGACTTCGTCAAGCCCGCCTACAAGAGCGACGTGCCTCCGGCGAAGCGGGCCGTCTTCACTGGCGAGGAGATGGAGTTCGTGATCGAGGCTTCCTTCTTCGACGGGACACCGGTTCCGAACCTGGAGCTGAACGTCATCAGCGACGTCAGGCTGGAGGGTCGCCAGAGCATCACCACCGACGAGAACGGTCGCGCCGTCGTCCCCTTCGTCGGTTCGGCCACGAAGGGCAACTATATCACGGTGACTCCTGACCTGGCCGAGGAGGGCGAGATCACCGGAACGGGTTGGGTGCAGGTCTTCCCCGCCGCCGTCTACCTCGAGTCCGCCTCCGAGTTCAGCGACGGCACGGCCACCGTCTCCGGCACCGTCTACAATGTGGACATCCAGCGCCTCAACAGTGAGGAGGCCAACAGCCTGGTGGAGGATCCGGAAGGGGGTCTCGTGCCGGACTCTCAGGGGCTGCCGGCTCCCGGCCGCACGGTCACGGCTCGCGTCGTCGAGGAGTCATACCGTCAGATCGAGGTGGGGGAGACGTACGACTTCATCGCCAAGATCGTCCGCAAGAGGTACCGCTACGAGACCGTCCGGACCTCCTTGGGCCAGTTCACCGCCACGTCCGACGCCCAGGGCCGCTTCGCTATCTCCTTCGCCGCCGAGAAGGACAAGTCGTACGAGGCGACACTGCAGGTCAAGGATGACGAAGGGCGGACATACAGCGAGCAGACCTACGTCTACGGCGGCACCTATTTCTCCTCCTTCGGAGACCTCCCCTACCTGGCGCCGGCGTCCCATGACCCCGTCGCCGTCGGCGAAACGGTGCAGGTCGCCATGCGTCAGGGCGCCGAGGACCTCCCCGGCGGCGGCGACAACCGCTACCTGTTCTACCTGGCCCAGAACGGCATCCGGAGCTACGCCACCGAGGACGGTCCGCGCTACTCCTTCCCCTTCACCAAGGAGCACGTCCCCAGCGTCAGCGTCTTCGCCGTTCGTTTCGCCGGCGGCACCTATCAGGAGACCAGCTATCCTCAGATCATCCGGTTCGACCAGACGCTGCGCCGACTGGACATCAGCGTGGAGACCGACCAGGAGCGCTACCGGCCGGGCGAGGAGGCCACCCTCAATGTCACCGTCACCGACCGGGACGGTCGTCCTGTGCAGGCCGAGGTGCTGCTGAGCGCCGTAGACGAGGCCGTCTTCCGTCTCCAGGGCGATAGCTTCTTCTACGACCTCGATATCCTGGAGTCGCTCTACACTCCCGTCTTCGCCGGTGTCCTCCGCACTTACGCCTCCCACCAGTACCCGGCGGAAAACTACGCCGCCGAGCGGGGTGGCGGCGACGGCGCCCGCGACAACTTCAAGGACACGGCCCTGTTCGACCGTGTGACCACCGACGCGCAGGGCCAAGCCTCCATCACCTTCGAGCTGCCGGACAACCTCACTTCCTGGCGCGTCACCGCCCTCGCCGTCGCGCCAGACCTCCACGCTGGCTCGGCCATCTCCCTCGTACCCGTCGGGCTACCCTTCTTCGCCGACGTGGCCATGAACACCTCCTACCTCACCACCGACCGGCCCTCCATCAAGCTCCGCGCATTCGGCGATGCCCTGGAAGATGGCGACCCCGTGTCGTTCCGAGTGACCTCGGATACCCTGCTGGAAGAGCCGCTGACCGCTTCCGGCACGGCCTTCACGGCCGTCGACGTGCCGCTGCCTCCGCTGAGGGAAGGTCGCCACCAACTCACCGTTAGAGCCACCAGCGGGGGATTGGAGGACAGCCTCGTCCGCACCGTCATCGTCATCCCTTCGCGGTTGCTGCGCAGCGAGAGCCGCTTCCACGAGGTGCGGCCCGGAGAATCGCCGGCCCTTGAGGGCAGCCGCGACCGTCTCACCATCGTCATCGTCACTGACCACAACCGCGGGCGCTACTACCCGCTGCTACGCTCCCTGACCTGGACCTACGGCGACCGGGTGGACCAGATGCTGGCCCGCAATCTCGCCCAGGAACTCCTGCTGGAGCACTTCCAAGAGGAGTCCGACTTCCCGGCCGAGTTCCGCCCCTCGCTCTACCAGACAGAGGACGGCGGCATCGCCATCCTGCCCTTCGCCGACGACGACCTTGTCCTCAGCGCCCGCCTGGCCGCTCTGGCCTCAGAACGCTTCGGTCGGCAGGACCTGATCCGCTACTTCGAGAGGGTCGCCGACGATGAGGAGGAGACCAGCGAGCGGGTCATCATTGCCCTCTACGGACTGGCCGCCCTGGGCGAGCCCGTGCTGCCCACCGTCCAGGCCCTGGCGACGCGGGACGACCTCTCGCCCAGGGAGCGCCTGTATGTCGCCCTCGCGGCGACTGAGCTGAACGACGGCGAGACGGCCGGGGCTCTCTACCGCGACATCATGGAGGAGTTCGGGCAGCGCCGCGGCGATGCCGCCCGCCTGGACGTCGGCAAGGACAAGGACGATGTCCTGGAGGCCACCTCCCTGGCGGCGATCATCGCTGCCTCCCTGGGCGACGACTTCGCCCCCCTCCTATTCAACTACACTACGGAGAACTACACGAAGGACATCCTGGTCCAACTGGAGCAGATCAGCTTCCTGGCTGAGGCCCTTCCCAACCTCTCGCCCGCCCCCGTGCGCTTCGCCTACACGGTCGAAGGCCGCCGAGAGGAGCGGGAGTTGGAGCGTGGCCAGAGCCTCGCCCTACTTCTGACGCCCGAGGAACTGGATGCCCTGGATCTGGAGGCGCTGGAGGGGACGCTGGGCGTGACCACGTCGTTCCTCGCCCCCTTCGAGCCCGAGGACGTGGGGACGGACCCGGAGATCGCCCTCAGCCGCACGTACCAGGGCCAGTCGGACGGCATCACTCTGCTGGAAGGCGATCTGGTGCGCGTAACGCTGTCCTACGAACTGGGCGCCAAGGCCGAGGACGGTTGCTACCAGGTTAGCGATCTCCTTCCCTCAGGCCTGCGGCCGGTGACTGACCTGTGGGCGGGGGGCGTTACGGACATCGACGTCAGTTACCCCTACGCCGTCGACGGCCAGCGGGTCAGTTTCTGCGCCTTCAGGCAAGGGCGGCAAAAGCCCATCGTGTACTACGCTCGCGTCATCGGCAAGGGGGAGTACACTGCCGAGCCGGCCGTCATCCAGTCGCAGCAGACGCCGGAGAGCATCAACTTCACGGAATCGATGCTGGTGGAGATCAGATGAGGCTCGCCTTGCCCGTTCGCAGAAGTTCAATGGTTGCCGCCGGGCCGGTGAGCGGCGCGGCCCTCATACTCGTCGCCGCGGTTATTGCCCTCGTCCCCGCGTCACCGGGGGGAACCGATACCGTGCCTCAGTTGGCTGCCCAGCCGACGCACCCTTCCCTCTTCTTCGATGAAAGGGCGTTCAGCGCTGCCCTGGCACAGGTCGAAGCCTCGGCCCCGGAGCCGATGCCCGGAGCTCGTGCCGTCATCATCCCGCACCACTGGCTGGCGGGCCACCTCATCCTCGGCGGCATACGGGACCTGGCTGCCAGCGGCGATTACCATCGCATCATCCTCATTGGTCCCAACCACACCAACGCCGGGAACGCCCCCATCATTACCAGCGACCGCCCGTGGCAGACCCCCTTCGGGCGAGTGCAGCCTGACCGAAAGGCGCTGCGAGCCCTGCATGTCCCCCAATCCGAACCGTATGTCCTCACCTACGAGCACTCCGTGGCCGGCATTATCCCCGCAGTCGCCCGCTACCTGCCGAAGGCTCAGGTAGTGCCCCTCATCCTGTGGAACGACCTACCCCCCGCGGAGGTTCGCCAGCTCGCGGAGGAACTCGCATCGCTCATGGATGACCACACTGCCATAGTGGCGGCCGTGGACTTCTCGCACTATCTGCCGACCCAGGAGGCGCGACGCCGCGACCGCGAGACGCTGACAGCTCTCGAGGGCATGGACTCCGAGCGGGTGCTGTCCTACGGAGATGAGCATCTGGACTCGCCTGCCACCATAGCGGCCGTCACGGATGTCATGCGCCTCGTCGGCGCGACGGACTTCAAGCTGCGGCAGAACGGCGATTCCAGCGAGCTAGGCGGATCAGCGATGGAGGTCACCAGCTACATCTACGGCTACTACCGATAGGTCGGCGGCGGGAAGCATGCTAGCGATTGAGCCGCATCTCACGTCGATCGTGGCATGTTGCCGCCGATGAGCGATTTGGCGGCGATCTGCTTCGCCTAGTCGATGGACGCGCCAGATACGGAGAGGGGGCCTGGGGAGCGGCTGGCGGCGTCTGCCAATACGAAATCGGACAGCGAGGGCTCAACTGCGGCCCCGCCTGTGCTATTCTGGGGCCGAATCCCATGCTGCACGTCTTCTTCGGCAAAGACCCCTTCTCCCTGCGCGAAAGGCTGGACGAACTCCGGTCCTCCCTGGACGACGATGGAATGTTGGCCTCCAACACGGTCGTCTTGGATGGGCGCAGGACGAGCCTGGCGGAGGTGACGGCCGCCTGCGATACGGTGCCGTTTCTGGCTGCCCATCGGCTGGTGATCGTTGAGGGGCTCATGGCGCGGTTGGCAGGCGCCGGCCGCGGCCGCCGTGGTGGCAGAGGGCCGTCGGCGGAGACCGCGGCCTGGCTCCCGCTGGCCGACTACGTGGACCGCATGCCGCCGTCCAGTCATCTGGTGCTGATAGACGGCGACGTTCAAGGAGGCACCGCACTGCGGGACGCTCTCAAGGGGAAGGGGGAGGTCCGCGAATTCCGTCCCCTGGCCCCGTCCGCTGTCCGCAACTGGATCCACTCCCGCGCTCGCTCCCTCGGACTGGCGCTGACCCCTGGCGCCGTTCGCCTGTTGGCCGACTTCGTCGGGAATGACCTGTGGGCCCTGGCTGGCGAGCTGGAGAAGCTGTCCGTCTACGGTGGCGGCCGCTCGGTGGGCGAGGAGGAGGTGCGCGCCCTGGTCACAGCCGTCCGTGAGACCTCCGTGTTCCCCCTGGTGGACGCCATCGTCGAGGGGCGCCCGGCGGCGGCCGTCAGGCTGCTGCGGCAGGTCCTGCGACAGGAGAGCGGTGCCCCCTACATCCTGGCGATGATACAGCGGCAGCTCCGCCACCTGGCCCTCGCTCGGGAGATGATGGACGCCGGGGCGAGCAGCCGTCGCATAGGGGAGGTCCTGCGGCTGCCTGATTTTGCCCTCGATAGGCTACTGGGGCAGGTGCCACGCTATCCCCCGCAGCGCCTGCGGGCGGCCTTTCGGCGCCTGCTGGAGGCGGACCTGCAGATCAAACGCGG
>DAOUMF010000074.1:0-1949 GCA_034411955.1 Dehalococcoidia bacterium | reverse complement strand
GTACTACATGCCCGACCAGTTCGGCAACGAAGCGAACCCCCGCGCCCACTATGAGACGACCGGGGTGGAGATCCTGCGCGACCTTCCCCAGGTGGACGCCTTCGTGGCCGGTCTGGGGACCGGCGGTACCCTTACCGGGGTGGGCCGCCGACTTAAGGAGCACAACCCGAACGTGAAGGTGGTGGCGGCAGTTCCCTGCCCAGGCGACCCAGTGCAGGGGCTACGCAGCCTAGAGGAAGGGTTCCTGCCATCCGTCCTGGACGAATCCGTGCTGGACGCGCGCATCCTCGCGCGCTCCCACCCCGCCTTCGCCGCCACCAAGAAACTGATGGAGAGCGAAGGGATATTCGCTGGCATATCGTCCGGTGCCGTAATGCTCGCCGCCCAGAAGGTGGCTGAGCAGATGGAGCGAGGGAACGTCGTGGTCCTGCTGGCCGACGGCGGCTGGAAGTACCTGTCCACCCACCTGTGGACGAAGGCGTACGAGGAGCTGCCGCTGGAGGAGATAGAGGACAAGGTCTGGTGGTGAACGCCTTACTTTCGAGTCGGGAAGCTGGAAGTTGGAGGTTGGAGGGTTCGATGATCAGTCTAACCTCCAACCCCCAACTTCTAACTTCTAGCCCCGGCTAGGAACATGCTGGCGCTGCCCAAGGCGTTCATCGAGGAGATGATCGGCCACGCCCGCGAGGAGGCACCCGACGAGTGCTGCGGCATCATCGCCGGGGAGGACGGACGCGCCGTGAAGCTGTTCCGGGCTAGGAACTCCGAGGCCAGCCCCTACCGCTACAACGTGGACCCCGATGACCTGTTCCGCATACACCGGGAGTGCGACGGCAACGGCTGGGAGTTCCTGGCGATATACCACTCGCACACCAAGACAACGGCCTATCCATCGCCCACCGACATACGGTTGGCATTGTGGCCGGAGGCCTACTACGTCATAATCTCCCTGCGCAGGCCCTCGCATCCGACGAAGCGTGCATTTCGCATCGTCGACGGCCGCGTGAGCGAGGAGGAGCTAGCCGCAGGCTAGAACCCGGCCTCAGCGCTCGCGCGGATTAGGCGCTTAGGCCGAATACGAAGATTCCTGTGGCGAAGTTATCATCGGGGAATTCGCCAATTAGCGGGAGGATCATGCCCCACACAGCAAAGCCAAGTAGTACGGCAACCACGATGCGCAGAGGAGCGATGGCTGGATAGGCTGTCTGCAATCCGAAGACCGTGTAGAAGAACATCGCGGCTATGGACAGAATTCCGAATCCGAAACCGATCTCGGGTATGAAAACGAGTAATCCAAGGGCAAACGGGAGGTAACCGAGGGTGACAATCCTGACAAACGCGTCTAGCAGGATCTTCTCACGGTAGACCTGTGCCAGGAGGACATAGGTGACAGCGACCCCGGCCAAGAAGAGCAGGATGGTGAAGATACTGCCCAAGATGAACGTGTCCACGAACCAGCCATCGGGCTTAAAGTCCAGGACGGTTTCCCCGAACAGCCAGGCACCCAGTGCGGCCAACAGGACAGCCGCCGCTGCCAGACCTGCACCGATGGCGGTGAAGGCGGCATCATCCCGAACCTCCTCGAAGGCCGCCGGCTCCAGGGAGAGGGCCCGTCTGATCCGGTCGATGATCTTTTCCGTAGGCATGGCATTCCTCCTCGCTATTTCGCCTGAAAGTTAGTCGGTTAGGGTAATTTTGTCAAGCGGCATACGCACATGATCACCTAATACCGTCGCCTTCGCGCTGTCTATTGACAAGCACCGAGTCGCTGCTACAGTGGGCTCTGTCATGACCCCCACCGAACTCACCCGACTCTCCATCACCGAGGCGGCGATCCTCATTCGGGGAAAGAAGCTCTCCCCAGTGGAGCTCACGCAGGCCTGCCTTCAACGCATCGGCGGCCTGGACGCCCGCCTCCGGGCGTACATCACCGTCAGCCGCCAGGAGGC
>DAOUMF010000073.1:0-5455 GCA_034411955.1 Dehalococcoidia bacterium | reverse complement strand
CACTCCAGATTCCTCGTCGCTGCGCTCCTCGGAATGACAGGCACTGATCCCTCCAACACCGTCATTCTGAGCCCGCCACTGTCATTCCGCCCTCTCCACGGTCATTCCAAGCGGAGCGAGGAATCTGGTGGGGCCGGGCTAAACCAGCCATCGCTTAGGTCTCTCCACTGTGGATTCGTGGATTCGATGAGCGCGACTCGCTTTGACCTGCGCCAAGCCTTGATCTGCTTCTCCCGGGTAAGCGCTTCTCCAACGTCGCTAGTAACCTCGTAGTACACGAGCATGTGTATGTTGTACTTGTTCGTGAATCCCTCGACAAGCTTGTTCTTGTGCTCGTACATCCGCCGCTGGATATCGTTCGTCACGCCCGTGTACAGGGTACCGGAGCGGTTAGTCAGCAGATAGACGTAGTACTGTCTTCTCCCCACCCCAGATTCCTCGTCGCTGCACTCCTCGGAATGACAGGTCTGACACGCCCGTTAGCCGCGCCCGCCTGCCGTCAGGCAGGCCCGGCTCCGCATCGTCGGGCCGCCGCTCGGCCCTCTCCCCAGATCCCTCTCGCGCGAGCGGGAGAGAGGTGACCGGCAGGTCGGGGTGAAGGCAAGATTCCTCGTCGCTGCGCTCCTCGGAATGACAGATCCTACACCCCCGTCAGGCGTGCACGCGAGCGCATCGTCGGGCCGCCGTTGCTCATCCGCTTCGTCTGCATCGGCTGGCCCTTGCCGCAGTTCGGGATCGCGTACAGCCGGAAATCGTCCCCCACCGCGTCCACGTTCAGGAAGTAGTCCCGCGTATCGCTCATCAGCCCCCCGTCGCGGAACATCTCCCCGATCTCCCCCTTCTTGATCTCGTACACCTTCATCGCCGTGATCCGGAAGTTCTCCCGCGACTCGGCGATGGACGGGATGCGGTGGCCGACCACGTAGTAGCCGTCGTCCACCTCGCGGATTATGTCGTGCGGGTCCCGCTCCCCCGGCGCGAACGCCGTGTTCGACATCCGGATCAGAGGCACCAGCGAGGCGTCCGTCGCCTTATAGTGGCCGTTGGGCTCCAGTCCCATCGTCGCCGCCGTCTGTCGGCTGTTCGCGAAGCCGCTCAATGTCCCCTTGTCGAGGTGGTACACGCGTCGCGCCAGCGTCCCCTCGTCGTCGTACATGTAATGCCCGAACCCCTCGATCGTGGGGTCGCTGAACGCCGTCACCAGGTCGGAGCCCACCCGCTTGCCGAGCTGGTTCTCCTTCAGGTCACGCAGGAACCACGAGCGCCCCGCGTACCCCGTCTCGAACTTCAGCGCCCGATCCAGCTCCGTCGGGTGACCCACCACCTCGTGGCAGAGCAGGGCGTTGTAGTGCGGGTCGGTGACCACCACCACTTCCTTGTCGGTGGCCTTGAGCGGCCGGCAGGAGGCTAGGGTCACCGTATCGCGCGCCAGCTCCAGCGAGAAGTCCATCAGGTGGGGGAACTGGATAGCCGGTCCGCCTCCGGCGGAAACTCCACCCTCTATCCCGCGGGTGATCAGCTCCCAGCCCCGCTGGTGGCCTGTGAAGTCGTACAGCTCCTGGTGTCCGTCCTTCCCCTGGGCCACCACGAAGCACGTCCCCTGCGTGATCGCCCACGGCTGCTCGATGGTCGCCCCCTCGGAGCTGACGAAGAGCTGCCGCTCCAGCATCGTATAGGCCGAGATGTAGTTGAAGGCCACGCTGGGGTCCAGCCCCTGCACCCGCTGCGACACCTCCCGCACGTACTTGCCCGCCTCCTCCAGCGGCACCGTCCGCGGGTCGATCTCGTACTGCGCCTCTACCGTGTCCTGACGCACCTCGATGGGCGCCAGCGGCATGTCGTACAGCGCTTCGCCCAGGCCGGGGAAGCGGATGCGCGCTCCCTCCTTGGCGCGGGCGTTGGCCAGCGCGCGTTCGTAGGCGTGGTCCAGCCCCTCCTGGAGGTGGCCCCGCAGCTCCGGCAGGTCGGCGGCGCCGATGATCTCGCCGAAGTAACCGGGCGCTGCCAGCCTCTCGCCCGCCAACACGCGGACGCCGAAGCCGAAGCCGTAGTCCTCCCCGCTGAACTTGTCCATCCCGTTCTCGGCCACCGCCACCTTCCCCTCGCCCACCTCGATGCGGACGTCGGCGTAGCGGCAGTGGCGCTTGCCGCGGGGATAAGACGCAACGAGGTCGAACACGGCGTCCCGCACCTGCGGGATGGCATCGATGCTCACTCTCTGGGGCACGTGCATCCCTCCGAAACTGCCGATGTGGCCGGGGAACTCCGCCCCTGCGGCGGATTACGAGCCATTGTAGCCAGCCCGCCCTCTCAGTGTCCACTTCGGGCGCCGCCGCCTGTAACAATAGCCGTCCTCGACGGTTTACAAGGTTGAGATGGCTACCGTTTCACGCTGGCGTTCCTCGCGGCCCGTCCGCCTGCGCCTCGAACTGGTTGGTCTGGAGGTGTTCATCCTCGCCCTCATGGTGTTCGTGGCCGGGGTCTCGGAGCTGCCGGTCTCCGTCTGGTTCGTCCTGGCCTTCGTCTCCGTGGTGGTACAGACCGTCCTCTTCTACAACATCGGGCGCGTTCGCGAAAAGCTGGAACGCTAGCGTACACAGCGCAACACAAGGAATGCGGCGCCGGGCTGAGCGCCGGATTCTGCACGCCCTACAGTCGGCGGCCTGGCGCCCCGACCGCTACCATTCCACCCCCAGCGACCGCAGCTCCCGCTCCAGGGCGTCGTAGTCGCCCCTGTGGTGGATGCCGTAGAAGCCCGCCTGGCGCGCCCCCTCCACGTTGTGCTCTAGATCGTCGATGTGCACACAGACGGACGGCTCCACGTCCATGCGCTCCGCCGCCAGGCGGTAGATGCGCACGTCCGGCTTGGCGATCCCCACCCGCGACGAGTTCACGATAACCTTGAACACACCGCCGAGCTTGTGATAGTCGTTCAACTCACTCTCCAACCTGGGTGTCGCGTTGGAGAGCACACCCACACCGTACCGGGACGCTAGTCGCCGGGCCAGCCCCACCACATCCTGATCCAGTGTCCGCCACATCGTGGCCCGCTCCTCGCTGATATCTGGAAGCACCCGTCCGGCGATCTCGTCCAGCTTACGCTTCGCGGCGTCCATCCAGGCGTCCTCGCTGCCCTGGCCTATCTCCAGGGCATTCCACTCCGGGATTGTGTACAGCGCCTTCAGGAAGCTGCCCCCCGGCAGGCCATGGCGGCGCTCGAAAGCGGCCAGCAGTTCCCTGTCCAGCCGCGCGACCACGCCGCCGAAGTCGAAGAACACGGCCCGAACCATCCCGTCGCTACTCACGCCTAGAACCCCCTATACCGGTTCGCTGACATGAGCCCGCGCATTGAAATGCGCGGCTCCCAGCTAGCGCTCATACCTTCCAAGTCTCCGCTTCTGCGTCCGAATGTACCACGCCACACCCTCTTCGTCATTGCCAAGCTCTCGATAGCCGAACCCACGTTGCCAGAAGTGAGCCGTGCAGGCATCTGGCTTCAGATCAGGGAACTGCCGAAAGAGCATGCGTGCAGAGATGCCCTTGAGAAGCTTCCTGTGTCGAGACAAGTGCTGCGTCGGTGTTGACATCATCAGGTGGACGTGGTCGATCAGGGTCTCGCATTCTCTTAGGTCGATTGCCTTGTCGGCGGCAATGCGTTTGAGAAGCCGCCTCGTCTGAATCTCGATATCTCCCACGAGAAGCCGCTTCCGCCGCTTCGTTGAGAACCACACGTGATAGAGCCGAGGCCTCCCACCACTGAAGCCGCGCAATTCATTGCGCGGTGTACCCCCATCTCCGAGTGACAGGCGCTTGGCCACAACCAGGCCCCTAGAACCCCCGATACCGATTCGCTATCGGCAGCCGCCGGTCCCGCCCGAAGGCCCGAGGCGTGATCTTCACCCCCGGCGGCGCCTGTCTCCGCTTATACTCGTTGCGGTTCACCATCTGGATCACCCGCACCACCAGATCGCGGTCGTGGCCCATCCTCACTATCTCGTCGACACTCTTGTCGTCCTCCACATACGCCTCGAGGATGGAATCGAGTTCCTCGTAGGGCGGCAGCGTGTCCTGGTCCACTTGCCCCGGCTTCAGCTCCGCCGATGGTGGCTTCTCGATCACCTTCTCCGGGATCACCGGCCCGTCCTGCCAGGTGTTGCGGTGGCGGGCCAGCCGGTACACCAGCGTCTTGGGCACGTCCTTGATCACCGCGTACCCCCCGGCCATGTCCCCGTACAGCGTCGCGTAGCCAGTGGCCATCTCGCTCTTGTTCCCCGTGGCTAGCACAAGCCAGCCGAATTTGTTGGACAGCGCCATGATGATGTTGCCGCGGATGCGCGACTGCACGTTCTCCTCGGCCACTCCGGCCTCCGTCCGGGCGAACGCCCCCTCCAGCATCCCCAGGTACGCCGAGTGCGCCGGCTCGATGGGGATGATCATCAGCTCGATCCCCAGCCTCTCCGCCAGCTCCTGGGCGTCATTGATGCTCCCCTCCGACGAGTAGCGGGAGGGCATGCTCACCCCCACCACGTTCTCCCTGCCGATCGCGTCCATAGCGATCGCCGCCACCAGGCTGGAGTCGATGCCCCCTGAGAGCGCGATGACCACCTTCTCGAAGCCTGTCTTGCGCACGTAGTCGTGCGTCCCCGTGACCAGCGCCCCGTACACCTCCGCCTCCGCCTCCAGCGCCGCCGCCACCCGCCGCTCCACGGGGGGCTTGGCGGAGACGAACGGATCGTCGCTGAGCGCGACCTGCCGCACCTCCGCAGCGCCGGCCGCCTGCTCCCGCCGGCGGCGAGGGTCGTGCAGGTGGGTCTTGAACGCCTCCTCCAGGTTGAGGTCGCAGACCAGCAGCTCCTCCTCAAACATGGCCGCCCGGGCCACCAGTTCGCCCTCTGGCCCCAGCACCATGGAGCCGCCGTCGAACACCAGCTCGTCCTGCCCGCCCACCTGGTTCGTGTAGCAGACGAACACCCCGTAGTCGCCGGCCCGCGTGACAAGCATCTGCTGGCGGAGCCCCCGCTTGCCCGCGTGGTGGGGCGAGCCGTTGATGTTGCCGATCACCTGGGCGCCCGCCTGCGCCTGCGCCCTCGTGGGCTCCCCCGGATGCCAGATGTCCTCGCACACGTTGCCGCCCCCCCCCGCGCCAGCCACTGTGTATACCGGAAAGCCCTGGCCGGACCGAAAGTAGCGCATCTCGTCGAACACGCCGTAGTTTGGGAGCCGCTGCTTGTGGTAGACATCGGCCAGGCGGCCGTCGTGGATCACAGCCGCCGAGTTGTAGATGTCACCGTCGGCATCCACGAAGCCCACCACCGCCGTGATGCCGCCGCAGCCCTCGACCACCGCCTCCAGCGCCTTCCGATTGTCCCGCACGAAGGAAGGCCGCAGCAGCAGGTCCTCCGGCGGGTAGCCCGTCACCGCCAGCTCAGGGAAGGAGACGATGTCCACGCCCAGG
>DAOUMF010000072.1:0-10367 GCA_034411955.1 Dehalococcoidia bacterium | reverse complement strand
GGTGCTGAAGCAGGTACCGGACCGCGCCCTGTGGGTCTGGTGGCGGGACAACTACGACCGCGTCAGCCGTAGCTTCCAGCAGGAGATTGCCAACCCGGTCACCACCAAGATCGGCCGCTTCATAGTGACCGAGGCGTCGCGGCTCGCCCTCGGCCAGTCCCGCTCCACCATCGACCCACGGGCGCTCCTGCGGGATGGGGGCGTGCTCGTCGTCAACTCTGCCGTGGGTGCCCTGGGCGCGGGCGCCTCCGCCCTCATGGGCGCCCCGCGGCTGAATCTGGTGAGCCTGGTCGTGGAAGAGCAGGTCGCCCTGCCTCCGGCCGAGCGCTGCCGCATGGTGGCCCTGGTGGACGAATCGAGCACCCTCGCCGCGGCCGACTACGGCCACATGCTGAGCGAGCTGTCCAAATACGGGGCGAGCTTCGTCCTGGTCACCCAGTCCCTGGCCAAGCTGGACGCCATCGACCGTGCTCTCCGCCCCACCGTCTTCTCCAACATCGACGGGCTCACGGTCTTCCAGGTCAGCGCCGAGGACGGCCGTTACCTGGCTCCGGAGCTGGGAGGCGATCTGGAGGTCGCGGACCTGATCGACCTGGATGACTTCGAGTGCTACGCCCGCTGGTGGGCCGATGGCCGGCGGCTCCCAGCGTTCTCCGTGCGCCTCGACCCGCCCGCTCCGGTCGATCCCGAGCGGGTAGCGACGATCGCCAAGCGGTCCGCGGAGCGGTTCGGGCGGCCCCGCGAAGATGTCCTCGACGAAATCGACAAGGTGCTCGCAGCGCGAGGAGTGAAGGTCGGGCCGGCCGAAGGAGGGGCGGCGGCTGATAGCGCCGGCGACCAGAGCGTCCAGGAACTCCGGGAAGAGGTGAGCCACAGTGGGAAGGAAAACTCGAAGCTCAGGCAACGCGGGCGGGGGCGCGACCGGAGATGAGGACATGACGGCTACTGCACGCAACCTGAACCTTGAAGCGGTTGTCTGGCTCACGCGGCTGCCGTTCCTGGGAGCGGACGAGCTATCGCTCCTGCTGGGGGTGACGAAGCCGCAGGCCGCGCGGACGCTCGGCGACCTTGAGGGGCTCGGTTGGGTGGAGTGGACAACGCCCTCATCGCCCGAGCTGGACTCGGAGCGTCTCTACGCTCTCACGGGCGGCTCGCTTGGCAGCGTCGCCCAGCATACGGGGCTCACCAGCGAGGAACTCGAGCGATCGTTTGGGGTGGAAAGGAAAGAGGTGCTAGAGCGCCTGACGAGACTGGAGACGACCGTAGGGCTGAACCTCTTCGCCTCTGAGCTCGTCGCCATGGCACGAGAAGACTCTGAGGTCGAGCTTGAAGATATCCGGTCGGTGCCGTGGGAAAGACGTCCGGCGGAGGCCTGGTGGCCGCCGGAGGTGGATGGCTACGGCTGTCTGCGCTGGGGCGCGTGGCGAGCGCCCTTCTTCGTCGCCTGGGACCGCGCCGGCGCGCCCCCGTTTCATCGTCGCCAGCGAGTGGCCGCCTGGTACGCCTTCTGGAACGCGGCGCACGCGTGGGGTCGGGACGAAATTCCCCCGATCCTCGTCCTGCATCCCGGTGCGGAAGAGGCCGAGCAGTGGGCGGGCGCTGTACTCCGCGCCTCCGATCGGAGGCAGGTGGCTCCTCTACGCGTCTTCCTCAGCGATGCCGGATGTGCTCTGAACGAAGGCCCGCTGGGTGCTGTCTGGCGTAGGCCCGACGGCACGGCTGGCGCCCACCTCTGCGAACGACTGGTGTGGAGACTGGCCACCCCGACCGCGGCCGAGCCCATCCGGATAGCCGACGCGGCAGGGACCCTGGAGGACCTGCGCCAAGACGGCCCGTCACTCACGGAGTGGGCGAGCCAGGCCGCATCGAAGCATGAGGGCTCGCGAGCACGTGGCGGGCTGGAGCGGCTCGCCGCCCTGTCCCTCGTGACCAACGTCACCGAGAAGAGGATTCTGGAGTGGCTCGGGCACCACCCGCTTCTGTCGGCCAGCGACCTGGCCGCGATCTTGCGCGTCGCGGGTCAGTTGCCCCCGCGTCTTCTGGACAGCCTAACTCGCTACGGTCTGGTCGAGTCCACCGACAAAGCCCTGGAAGACGAGGCGGCACCGCCTCGTCGCTACTACCTGACCGAACTCGGCCTGAAGCTGCTGGCCGCGCGAGACGGAGTGCCGCCACGTCGCTACGCCCGGTACGGAATTGTGGCCGCCTCGATGCCCGAGAAGAAGCGAGGCGGCAGGCTCCGGACACTCCTGCGCCAGCTCGATCACACCGTGGGGGTCAATCGCTTCTTCGTCAGGCTGATCCGCGACGGCGCGAAGAGCGGACCACGGCTGGTTCGCTGGCTGAGCGCCTCCGAGGCGGCCCGAAAGTTCACCTACGGCGAGGTCACGCGCTGGCTGCGCCCCGACGGAGCCGGCGACGTGCACTTCGAGGGGAGAGTGCAGCGCTTCTACCTGGAGTGGGACCGGGGCACGGTGAAGTGGCCTGACATGATTGAGAAGTTCCGCGTGTACGCGGACTATCTGGCCAGGCTTCGACGCGACGGTTGCGATGAGGCGCGACTGCCGACGGCTCTGATTGTGACCGCGTCGCCTTTGCGTGAGAGGGTAATCGCCCAGAGTCTGCAGGCCGTCCTAGAGAAGGCACGGGTGCCGACCGACACCGCCTTCACCAGCCTCGACAGCCTGCTTGAACGGCTGGGGCCGTCGGACCCCGTCTGGCTGGCGGTTGGGCGGAGCGAACGCGCGCACTGGCTTGTGTCGGAGCGCCAAATCTCTGAACGTATCCGCGTGGAGCCACGACAGGTGAGGAGGCATCGCGGCGGCGGAGCCCCGGTATGAGGATGCGCGCTGATGGTGCAAGCCCCAAGCCGGGGCCTCCCAGCGTCGATGACCTGCTGGCCAGGGTTGACCACGCGTTACGTCACCTTGACGACCGGATCGAGCTGAATCGAAACCCTTTGACACGCCTCGCTCGTGTGGAGGCTCTGGCGCGATCACACTATGCCTCCTCCGTACATCCCAGGGCGGTCGCGCTGCGTAACGTGCTCGAAGCAGCCGTACAGGCGGTGCTGTCCGATCTGCAGGGCGAACGGGGCGTGCGAGCGGTCCGGGAGTTCCTCTTCCTCTACAAGTCCGGCGCGACTGTCACGGCGGCGAGCAAGACGCTTGGGATCTCGCGCGAGCACTGCTCGCGAACAGTCAAGAAGAAGGCCCTATCTGTAGTCGCCGAGAAGTTCGTACAGCTTGCGATGCAGCGACGCCCGTTGCCGTTTCCTGCGGCCAAACCTCCGTCGGAGAGCGAGCGGCAGAGCGTCGCCGCAAGAATCGCCACTGGTCGGAGCTAGCGCTCGTGCCGCTCTCTGTCGGCAGGACTATCGTGGAGCTTAATTCCAGCGTCCCTCGTGAACGAACCAGGGCTGACGGGAACCCATTGACATCTTTTCGGAACTCCCCGACAATTGCCCCAGGCAAGGGAAGAGAACTCTTGCGGTTTAAGAGTACTTCCGGCGCCGGGAAAGCACTGTAAGGGCGTCTTTCAGATACAAAATGCCGGGGCGTAGCGCAGTCTGGTAGCGCACTTGAATGGGGTTCAAGAGGTCGCCGGTTCGAATCCGGCCGCCCCGACCAGCAGGTTTCCCCTGACGGCCAGACAAGGCAGGGGCGGCGGACCTCCTCGGCTGGCTTCTCACCCCCTCCATGTCCCTCAAGTACTGCAAGGCCACAGCGGGTGTAAAAGAGAACCCCCCGGCGTGGCTGGACGTCGAGTGCGGTGTCAACCGGCCACGTCGAGGGGCTGACCGTGGGAGAGCCAGCATGGCTGGCGTTACCCGATATGGATAAACGCAGCGGGGGCACCCTTGGTTAGCGGCCCCGCCACAGACGCGAGAGAAGGTGGCCCGTAGTCTCCGGAGTTGAGACGGGCCTGACCGGCTCCGTTGAACGTAGACCAGCCCTGACCTACAATTATGTGGGCGGGCAAGCGATCGCGCTGTTCAGTTGTGGTGAGCCCAACCCGCAGAAGAAGGTAGCGACTGCTGCTCGCCCTTCTTCTTTTCTGCTCCGGCCAGCGCCGAACACACCAGCCCCCATCACGCCCACCGTGACCGACTGCCGACGGCCCTACCACAGGCGCATCCGGCGACCCCCCCGGTGTTAACATGCGGAAGAGGCGTGGTAGAATTATTATTAAGAAAGAGCGGCTCTAGACGGATACCTGCAAATGCGCTTGGATGATCTCCTGACTAAGCTCAAGAGCGCTGGGCATCGCATCACACCCCAGCGGCTCGCCATCATCAGGGTCCTTGTCGAGAGCGACGAACACCCCAGCGTGGACCAGATGTACCGTCAGGTGCGAAAGGACTTCCCTACCACCAGCCTGGCCACCGTCTACAACACGCTCGAGTGCCTGAAGGGGATGGAGGAGGTTCTGGAGCTCCCCTTCAGTGGCGGCGCCCGCTATGACGGTCGCAATCCCTCTTCTCACCCCCACCTCGTATGCACCGTGTGCGGCGTCATCGAGGATCTGGACATCGACATGAGGCTGACAGTCGCCGAGGTGGCCGCCAGCAGAGGCTGGGCTGACGTTCATGAGCGTCTCCAGTTCTACGGAGTCTGTCCGCGCTGTCAAGGTAACTGAGGCATGGAATAGAAGTCAGCAACACGAAGATCGAAGGAGGTAGGAGAACAATGGCAGGGAACGGACTGAAGGGCAGCAAGAGCCTGGAGAACCTCAAGGAGGCCTTCGCTGGCGAGGCCCAGGCAAACCGCCGCTATCTTTACTTCGCCCGCCAGGCGGACATCGAAGGATACCCTGACATCGGTGGCCTTTTCCGCGACACGGGCGAAGCGGAGACGGGTCACGCCTTCGGGCACCTGGATTTCCTGAAGGAGGTCGCTGACCCCGTTACGGACGTGCCGATCGGCACGACGGAGGAGAACCTGCGCTCGGGGATCGAGGGCGAAACCTACGAGTACACCCAGATGTACCCGGGCTTCGCCAAGACGGCGCGCGACGAGGGCTTCGAGGAGCTCGCCGAGTGGTTCGAGACCCTGGCCAAGGCCGAGCGGTCTCACGCCGGCCGCTTCACTAAAGGCCTCGAGGCCATCGCCGGCAAGGAGCCGGCGGACGCCATCTAGCCGACTGCAAGTCCAAGGCCCTACCGCATCTCAGCGGAGCTGTTGTATACACGAGGGGCCAGCCCAGTGGCTGGCAGCTTCCGAAGCATCAGTCGCCGTACGCGCACGAAGGGAGGCCTGCCGTGATCGTGCACCCCGTCTCCGAAAGTTACTGGGATGAAAGCGGATATGAGGCCGAGGCCCGCCGCGTGTTTGAGATCTGCCACGGCTGTCGTCTCTGCGTCACCATTTGTCCCGCCTTTCCCGCGCTCATGGATATCACGGATGGCGTGGATGGTGAGGTGGAGAAGGTGAGCGCCGCTGACTGGGACAACGTGGTGGACCTCTGCTACCAGTGCAAGCTGTGCTACGTCCGCTGTCCGTACACCCCTCCCCACGAGTGGCAGGTGGACTTCCCTGCTCTCATGACGCGGGCCAAGGCGCTGAGGGTGCGGCGTCACGGCATGAAGTTTCAGGACCGCATCCTGGGCAACACCGATCTGCTGGGGCGCCTGGGCGGCCTCACTGCCCCCATCTCCAATTGGGCCAACAGCCTGCCCCCCACTAGGTTCCTGCTGGAGAGGACGCTGGGCATCCATCGGCAGCGGGTTCTGCCGCGCTTCCACCGCCAGAGCTTCGCCGCCTGGTTCCGCAGCCGCAAGGGGCGGCCGGCCCTCCCTGGCGATAGCGGAGGGCGGAAAGTGGCCCTCTTCTACACCTGCTACGTCAACTACAACGACCCCCAGGTCGGAAAGGCCTGTGTCGAGGTGCTGGAGC
Source organism: Dehalococcoidia bacterium (assembly GCA_034411955.1). GTDB lineage: Bacteria > Chloroflexota > Dehalococcoidia > SM23-28-2 > RBG-16-64-32 > DAOUMF01. Next base: position 4,473 of record DAOUMF010000072.1, on the reverse strand, counting down.
GCAACGGCGTCACCGTCTCCTGCCCAGAGCAGGGATGCTGTGGCATGCCGTTCCTGGATGGGGGCGGGGTGTCCGCGGCCATCGAGAAGGCCCGATTCAACCTTCGCTCGCTGCTGCGCGCCGTCGAGGAGGGCTACGACATCGTCGTCCCCGGACCGACCTGCAGCTACACCCTGAAGCAGGAGTACCCGCGCCTCGTGGGTCCGGAAGCCGAACCGGTTGCCTCACACACATACGACATCTGTGAGTACCTGATGGGCCTGCACGACGAGGGAGCCTTCAGCACGGAGTTCGCCAACCAGCCCGGCAAGATCGTCTACCACCTGCCTTGCCACCTGAAGGCCCAGAACATCGGCTACAAGTCGCGCGACCTGATGAAGCTCATACCAGGATCGTCCGTCCAGGTGGTGGACCGCTGTTCGGCCCATGACGGCGCATGGGCCGTCAAGAAAGAGTACTTCGATCTGTCCCTTAAGGTGGGGCGGCGTCTCTTCCAGGAAGTACAGCAGGCTCAGCCTGCCCTGGCTGCCACCGACTGCCCCCTCGCTCAAGCGCAGATCGAGCAGGCGACCGGCGTCCGGCCGGTGCACCCCATCCAGGTGCTTCAGGCCGCCTACGCGCCGGCTGAGGGGGAGTGAGTCATGCAGAAGATCACCCTGGCCGACGTCAAGCCACTGGCCGAGTATGAAGCCATGCGGGACGCCCTCCGTCAGCATGTCATCGACATCAAGAAGCGGCGGCGAGTCTCCGTGGGCGACAGCGTCAGCCTGGTGTTTGAGAACCGCGAGACCGTCCTCTACCAGATCCAGGAAATGGTGCGGGCGGAGCACATCACGAGCCCTGAGGCCATCCAGGACGAGATCGACGTCTACAACGGCTCGATCCCCGAGGATGGCGAGCTGAGCGCCACGATGCTTATCGAGCTCACCGAACGTGACGGAATGCGCGCGGAGTTGGACCGACTGGTTGGCATCAATGAGCACGTACGGCTGCGCATCGGTTCCGAGCACATCGTTCCCGGAGTGTTCGAGCCGGGTTGGAGCCGGGAGGACCGCGTCGCCGCTGTCCAGTACGTCAGGTTCCCTCTGGCACCCGCAGAGCGCGACGCTTTCAGGAGCGGCAGCGAGCCAGTCTCCATCGAGGTGGACCACCCCAACTACCGGGCGGTAGCTCAGCTAGACCAGGCGGTGTGCGAGACCCTGGCTCCTGATGTCGCCTAGGCCGCAGGAGGCCCTTCCTACGAGCTTCACAGCCTAAGAAGTCCCCCTTCCCGCCCGTAGCCGCTCCCAGTTCGTCGGCTTGCGGCTGCCGGCGTGAGCCTTCAGGCTCGCCTTACCGCCAGCCAATGAGCGACCGTCCGAGGCGCTTGTCTGTTACCTAGGCCCGACACTACAATCACCGGAGCATGCCCTACCTCCATATGGGCGAGCGAACCGTGAGGCGGGGCGATGGCGATAGTGGGGACGCCGGTCGATGGCAGAGAAGCGAGACCCGGTCGATGTAGAGTCGCCCCCCGAATTGAGCGCGGGGGCCCGGCTGGCTGAGGTAGGCCGCCTGTTCCTGCGGCTCGGCTTCTTCTCGTATGGGGGCCCGGCGGTCTACATCGGGATGATGCGGGACGAGGTGGTGGCGCGACGCCGCTGGGTGGACGACTCGCAGTTCCTCGACCTCCTGGGCGCCACGAACCTGATCCCTGGCCCCAACGCGACCGAGATGGCCATTCACCTGGGCCGGGTACGGGCAGGCTGGCGCGGCCTAATCCTTGCCGGCGTGGGCTTCATCGCCCCGGCGATGCTCGTAACGCTGGGGTTCGCCTGGGCGTACGTTGAGTACGGCACGACGCCAGAGGTCACATGGCTTCTCTACGGGGTCACGCCGGTCATCATCGGCGTGGTGATGCAGGCGCTCTGGGCCCTTGGGCGGACGGCCGTCCGCGGCTGGCTCGCGCCGGCGGTGGGCATTGCGGTTCTTGTCCTCTACTTCGTGGGGTTCAACGAGATCGCCCTGCTGTTCGGCGCGGGGGTCTTCGTCATGGTGGCGCGAAATCTGCGTCGTCTGGTCGGTCTGGGAAGCGCCTGGGCCGGGCTGCTCCTGCCGGGCCTGGGTGCGGCCAAGATCGCGCTGCCGCTGGGCACGACCGCCGCCGCCACGGCGGCCTCCGTCAGCCTGAGCCAGCTTTTCCTCACGTTTCTCAAGATCGGGTCCATCCTCTACGGAAGCGGCTACGTGCTGCTGGCGTTCTTGCGCGCCGACTTCGTAGAGCGACTCGGGTGGCTAACGGAGGAACAGCTCCTGGACGCGGTGGCGGTGGGCCAGGTGACCCCCGGCCCCCTTTCGTCGACAGCCACATTCATCGGTTACCTGCTGGGGAGCTGGGAGGGGGCGCTGCTGGCGACGTTGGGCATCTTCCTGCCGTCGTTCATCTTCGTAGTAGTGAGTGGCCCGATTATCCCACACCTTCGGCGCTCGCCCTGGGCGGGGGCGCTTCTTGATGGGGTGAACGTCGCTGCCCTGGCGCTCATGGCAGGCGTCACCTGGCAGCTAGCCCAGAAGGCGATCGTCGATCCGCTGACGGCGGTTCTCGCCGCCCTCGGCGCCGCCCTGCTTTTCCGCTTCAACCTGAACTCCGCCTGGCTCGTGCTCCTGGGTGGCCTCGTCGGCCTCGCCTACAAGTCAACGTTGGGTTAGGCTGCAATCAGGCGGTGGTGGAAGGTCTCAGCCGCGTCTGCAGAGCACCGAAGGCACGACTGGTTGTCGGCCTGCCTGGAGGAGGCGGACGGTGGGAGCCGCCGTCCGGCTCGGCTCTCTAGATACCCTAGATAGTCGCGCGCTATTTCGCTAGGCGTTCGCCCTAGCGGTACTAGTCACCCTTGCGGATTGTCGCTTTCTCCGCCTTGTTTAGCCTTAATAGGTGGGTTATCAGGAGGACCAGAGGTCGCTCCGGGCCCGACGCGGACAACTCACAGCAGTGTGGAGGTGCACATGGTAGATAATGCCCTGTCCCCTCACGGCGGCACAATCATAGAGAGACTGGAAGAGCCCAAGAAGGCTAAGGAGAGGATCAAGGGACTACCCCGCATACCGATCAGGAGCCAGCTAGCGCGGGAGGTGGTGAGCATAGCCTATGGCTATTTCTCGCCCCTCGAAGGGTTCATGACCCAGGCGGACGTTGACTCCGTGGTCAAGAAGATGACGCTAGCGAGCGGCTACGTCTGGAGTATCCCCATCGTTTTCGACATCGAGGAGCGGGAGATCCAGGAGCTTGGCGTCAAGGAAGGGGACACGCTGCTCCTGACCTACGAGGGCAACCCCCTGGCCACCCTGGACGTCGAAGAGATCTTCTCGTACGACCTGGATGTCATGGCCGAGAACGTTTACGGGACCAAAGAGGACAAGCATCCGGGTGTCAGGCGTACCCAAGCCTACGCGGGACGCTTCTTAGGCGGGAAGGTCACCATCGTCAACCCACCCAAGATAAACCCGCCGTTTGACCGCTTCTTCTACCCGCCACGAGCGCTTCGGGAGGAGTTCTCGCGTCGCGGCTGGAAGCGGGTGGTCGCACACCAGACGCGCAACGTCCCCCACACAGGCCACGAGTGGCTGATGAAAGGGGCGTGGTTCGAGGCGAACGCGGATGCCGTCCTGGTGAATGCCGTCATCGGTGAGAAGCGCGCCGGCGACTACATCGACGAAGCCATCATCGTGACGCACGATATCCTCCGGAAGGCCGGCTACTTCGCGGAGAACATCCACATGACGTCCCTCCTGTTCTGGGACATGCGCTACGCCGGACCGCGGGAGGCTGTCTTCCACGCCATCGTCCGGAAGAACCTGGGCTGCACGCTCCACATGTTCGGCCGCGACCACGCCGGAGTGGGAACCTACTACGACCCCTACGCCGCCCACCGCATCTTCGAGGAACTGCCAGACCTCGGCATCTACCCGGTGAAGGCGTTTGAGTGGTTCTACTGCCCTGAGTGCGCGGGCATCGCGTACGAGGAGCAGTGCGGTCACAAAGAGGCGGCGCAGCGGTTCAGCGGCAGCCTCATTCGCAGCATCATCCAGGACGGCGTCCAGCCACCGCGGCTGCTTTTCCGCCCTGAGGTGTTCGATCTTGTGATGGAGAGCGCGGAGAAGTACGGCGGCGGCTCCCCGTTCGTGACCGAAAGCTACCTTGAGCGGGGAGACCCTGTGATGACGGTGCCGGTTCTCTAGTGGAGGCCATGACAATGAGCGAAGAGACATTCCCCATCAACATCTGGATCAACGAAGAGCGCTTGGAGGCGCTGACCGAGGCAGGTGTCGCCGGGATGACCAAGGACGTCCTGGCGGGGCTGAAGGTCATCCAGGTGCCGGCCAACCCTTCCCAGCGAGACGCTCTCCTGAAGCGCTACCCGATGGCCAAATGTGACACGGCCACCACCAAGACCATCGAGCTGCTGCCGCGCGAGGTGAAGGACCAGCTACTGAAGC
>DAOUMF010000071.1:0-11838 GCA_034411955.1 Dehalococcoidia bacterium | reverse complement strand
ATGGCACACACTGGCAGCGACACCGCCGCCCTCACCGCCCGCAGCGTCTCTGTGGTCGCTGGCCGCGTGTCCGCCTTGGAGCCGGTGGGGAACAGCCGCCCCACTGACACGTAGTCGGCGCCGTCCGCCTCCGCTCGCCCGGCCTCCTCCCGGTTGTTGGTGGAGCAGCCGACGATCATCTCTCGCGGCACCAGCCGCCGCACCTCGCTCACCGGCAGGTCCTTCTGCCCCCCGTGCACACCGTGGGCCTCCCCCGCCAGCGCCAGGTCCACGTGGTCGTTCACGATGAACAGCTCCCCGTGCTCATGGCACAGGCCCCGCAGCGCCCGCGCCATTGGGAGTTGGACGCCCTTTTCGCGACGCTTGTCCCGGAGCTGGATCAGCCGCGCTCCCCCGGCCAGGGCCTGGCAGGCCACCTCCACCTCGTCCCGGCCCGCCGCCACCTCCGGGTCGATGATCACGTACAGGCCGCGCAGCCTCTGTTTCACTCCTCACCTCTCGCGTTTCGTGCCCGTCAAGCGGGCAGTAGAATGGTAGCAGACCATGCGCGAGCGCACTATCCGTTTCCTCCGCCGCTACTGGCTGGCCTTCGCCATCGTCGTCGCCTTCCTGGCGATGTGGGGTGCTCTGTGGAGCATCCGCTACAGCCGCGTCGCCATTACGACCGTCGCCATCGCCCCCGACCTGTTCGGCTCGCCGGTCAGCGTCCTCCGCATCATCGGTGAGGAGCCCGTCCGCGAGGAGGTATGGCTGGACGTGCCCGAGGGTCGGGGCCTCCTGGTGGCCGATGTCTACCGTCCCAAGGACGGCGATGTTCACGGCGCCATGGTCATCTCCGTGGGTGCTGCCCCTCGCATCCGGGACCACCCCGGCGTAGTCCGCCTGAGCACCACCGCCGCCCGCGCCGGCATGGTGGTGATGATCCCCCAGCTCTACTACCCCTTCCGGGAGAACGTCTTGCCGGAGGACGTCCAGGGGCTCGTCAACGCCTTTGGCACCAACGTGGAGGAGATAGTCGCCTCGTTCCAGTGGCTACGTGAGCAGCCCTACGTTGACCCCGAACGAGTGGGCGTCTTCGGCGCCTCTGCCGGCGCCGGAATCGGCCTCGTCGCCGCCGCTGACCCCCGCATACGACATGAGGTCGACTTCTTCGCCTCCCTGGGCACCTACTACGACCTGGTCGATCTCGTCGCCGCCATCACCACCGAGTCCGTTCACTACAATGGACGCAGCGAACCCTGGGAGCCCTGGCTAAAGAGCATCCACGTCCTTTACAACAGCGTCATCTCTTACCTGCCCGACGCCGAGGACCGGGAGATCCTAACCCGTATCTTCGTGGATGAGGACCCCAGCGCCCGCGCCCTGGTCGGTCGCCTCTCCCCTCAGGCACGCGACATACACGATGCGCTCCAGGACAGGGACCCCGACCGCATTCTCGCCTTCTGGGGCGAGGTCTCCCCTCAGGACGTGGCCACCCTGCGTCAGGTCTCTCCATCCAGCACCGTCGCCGCTCTCGACACGGAGCTGTTCATCATGCACGACCGCTCCGACCCGTACATCCCCTACGTCGAGTCGCGCCGCCTCCGCGACGCCACCATGGGCAACGGCCATCAGGTCTACTTCGCCGAGTTCGATTTCCTGAACCATGTGGAGCCCACGAACCCCAGCAACCCTATCTCCTTCCTGGCCGACATGGTGAAGCTGATCTTCTACTCCTGGTTGCTCATGCTGCGGGTGCTCTAAAGCGCGACAGCCGCCCCGACGAGTCGGGGCGGCTGCCTGTCATTTTAGCGTCTTCCTAGCGGGCCACGGCCTCTTCCCTGTCTCGCTGGCGTGAGGCCTTGGCCGGTGGCCGCTGGCGGCCGCTCCAAACGGCCCGACGGTGGCTGCCCGATGAGGCGGCGGCCAGCAGCCTGGAGCCGATGATGCCCAGGCTGATCCCCAGGACCAGGCCGTAGAGGAACCTGACTGCCCCCGCCATCGCTACCCCTTGGAGGAGGCCTGCCACAACCGCGGGGCCTCCTTCTGGAGCAGCTCCGAGGTGGGTAGCGGCATCACATGATGGCTCTTGCCGTTCAGTTCGTCGTCGTCCTCCGCTGTGAAGCCGCAGCCGCCGCAGAGGTAATACTTCCCCCACATGTCCCACGAGATCCCCAGAGGCTGGTCACAGCGGGGACAGGGATGCAGAATTCGCTGCATGACCCGCACCTCCATTCTAGGGCGACCTAAACAAGAAACCGGACCAGAGGGCATAGCCCTCCGCCCGGCTTTGCGGGGCGCTATGACCTCTTTCCACGGCCTACGAGGTTAGCTGACGGGTTAGGGCTGAAAGAGCCGCCCTTCTCGACTACTGTCGGGATTCACCCCTTACTTACGGTTCCCCCGTTCCCGCCTGCCTTGCGGGATTCGGCCTGTCACGGTCGCCGTCCAAGCCATAATCATAGATGCCAATGGCGAATCTGTCAACAAGAACCCTCGTTCCTCATTCCCGCTTCTACTCGCCGCGCTCAGAGGGGGGTCACGCTTTATGGCCCCGCTTGACCAAATACAGGTAACGCTGATGCCTGACACACGTCTTGCTTACTAAAGACATCGCTGACTGGGAGAATTGCTACCTGGATGAGCGCTGAAGCTGACCTAATGGGCACCCTGGACTGTCCCCCTGACGACCCTCAGCCGCGTGCCGACACGGCAGTCCACGACCATGTCCGCGACCTCCGGGCCGTCAAGTGGTGGACCCGGATGATCGTCTATCCCGGGGTGACCCTGCTCATTCCCCTGGACCATTTTCTGTGGGGGGTCGCTTGGCAGCAAGCCCTGTCGGTCCACCTGGGAGGATATGCTATTGCCACCCTCGCCATCGAACTAGCCTTCGCCCGGGTATTCAAGCAGCGGAAGCGCAACGCCTATCCGGGGAACATATCCCTCCGTCTGGGCACCCTGGCCACGTTTGACGTGGGCTGTCAGGCTGTCGTGGCCATCATGGACAGACTGCTGGACCTCAGGGGCTCCTTCTTGGCCCTCCACAACCAGAGCGGCTTCCTTAGCCTGATGGCGCTCAGTAGCCTTAGCCGCGTCGATGCAGATCGCTACCTCCGCCTTGGCACCACCTGCGTCCAGCACACCCTCTCCACCAGGCAGGTGGTTGCCCTTCGCCCCGACGACGAATTCCTGGTCGAGATGATGACGCCCCCCGGACAGCAGATCGTGTTCGTCCCCGTCCAGTCCTTCCAGCGGGTGATGGGGATCCTCGGCTTGCTGGCGGAGGGCTCCAACGCGGACCTGCGGGACACGGGCCTCCTCATCTCCCTGGGTTACGCGATCGGCACGTCCCTGGAGGGCCTGCGCCAGCGCGACGAACTGCGCAGCATGGCCGCCATCGATGAGCTCACCAGGGTCTACAACCGCCGCCACTTCTTCGACCAACTGGATCGAGAACTGGCCGCTGCCCGCCGTTACTCCATGCCGATATCCGTCCTCATCCTTGACCTCGACGGCTTGAAAGGGCTGAACGATCGCTTCGGCCACGAGGCCGGTGATGAGGCTCTGCGCACCCTCGCTCAGCGACTGGTGCGATATTCGCGAGCCTCCGATATCGTGGCCCGCCTGGGCGGCGACGAGTTCGCCGTCATCCTGTCCCGCACCGACAGCGAGGGGGCCGCCCAGATCGCCCGCCGCTTGCAGACCTCCGTTGAGGATGATGTCCCGGTGGCGGGGAAGGGTCACCGCCTCCGCATCGCTGTCTCCTGCGGCTTCGCCTCCTTCCCTGATGACGCCGAGGACGCCGGCCAGCTCCTCCGCCAGGCCGACGGCCGCATGTACGCCGCCAAGGCCGCCCGCCGCGGCTCCGCCAGCAAGCGCTCTGGGTAGATCCGCCCGCCCTTCAGAATCCTGGCGCCCTACCCCCGCTCGCTCACCAGCAGCGCGGTACGCAATCCTGGCCTGGAGAGCCGGGAAGGAGGCCCATATGGCTGCCGAAAGCTGGCGCCACCACACTGTGCACACCAACGGGGTTGGGCTGCACGTGGTCGAGCAGGGAGAGGGGTTCCCGGTGGTCCTCTGTCACGGCTTCCCGGAGCTGTGGTACTCCTGGCGGCGCCAGATACCGGCGCTGGCAGCCGCCGGACTTCGGGCCATAGCTCCCGACCTGCGCGGCTACGGCCAGTCGGACAAACCCGCAACCGTAGAGGAGTACGACATTCACCATCTGGCGGGCGACATCATCGGCCTGCTGGATGCACTGGAACTGGAGAGGGCCGTCCTAGTGGGCCACGATTGGGGGGCCATTGTGGCGTGGAGCGCGGCCGTCATGCGCCCGGAGAGGGTCGAGCGTGTCGTCAGCCTCAACGTTCCCTACCGGGGCCGATGCGCGGGCTTTCCTCCCCTGCAGGTGCTCCGCGGGATGGGGAACCGGTTCGCCTACGTCCTCTTCTTCCAGGAGCCCGGCCGCGCCGAGGCCCACTTTTCCTCTGACCTGCCGGCCGCCCTCCGCCGCTTCTACGACGGCGTCGCCGCTAATCCCTCCTTTCTGTCGCCGCAGGAGTTCCACGCCTACCTGGAAGCCTTCCGTGAGGGCGGCTTGAGCGGTCCCCTGAACTATTACCGCAACATCGATCGCAACTGGGAGACTACTCAGCACCTCGCTGACAGGATCGTTGAATGTCCCGCCCTCGTGATCATGACGGATCGAGACCCCGTCCTCCGGCCTGAGTCAGCCGAAGGCATGGAGCGCTGGGTTTCGCACCTCCGCAGGGAGCTCGTTGAGCACTGCGGTCACTGGACCCAGCAGGAGAAGCCGGAGGAGGTCAACCGGCTGCTGCTGGAGTTCCTGGCGGACCTGTCGACTAGTTCTGGATAAGGGTGGGAGACGCGGTGAGGTCCTCTTCCAGCGCTCTCAGGGCCCGGCCGAACGCCTGCACCAGATCGGGGTCGAGCTGAGTGTCGGCGACACGCTGGAGTTCCGCGTAGGCTTCCTCTCTGGGGAGCCCCTCGCGGTAGGGCCGGTCAAGGGTCATGGCGGAGAAGGCGTCGCCCACGGCCAGGATGCGCGCCAGGTAGGGTATCTCCTCTCCCCGGAGCCCATCCGGATAGCCGCTGCCGTCGAAGTGCTCGTGGTGGTGGCGGGCGATCTCCCGCACCTCTTCCGCGTTGGGTACGTCCACGATCAGGTGCTCCGCGATGGAGACGTGGTGCTTGATGACCGCGAACTCCTCCGCGGTAAGCTGGCCGCGCTTGCGCAGGATGTCGTCCGGTATGCAGATCTTTCCTACGTCGTGAAGGAGGGCGGCCAGACGGACAGTCCGCTGCGCCGAGGGAGAGAGGCCGATCTCCTGGGCCAGCATCACGGCGTACTCCGCTGTGCTCTCGCAGTGGGCACGGGTGTAGTGGTCCCTGTTGTCCACCGATGTGACCAGCCCCTCTAGGAATCCGAACGTCCCCAGGCCAGGCTGCCCGTCGCGGTTCCGCCGGCGGCCGCCGGAGTGCGGCTTGGGGTGCTTTCTCTGGTAGAGCCGCGCGTCGGCCACGGCCAGGAGCTCTTGCCGCCGGTCGCCGTCTTCGGGGAAGACGGCGAGGCCACAGGAGACCACGATGGCTATCCTCTGCCCGCCAGGGGTACCGAGAGCGTAGTTGGCCAGCCAGTCCTGGAAGGCTTGGGTGAAGGCGCAGGCCTCCTCGCGCGAGTGGTTGGGCAGGACGACGATGAACTCGTCGCCACCGAAGCGGCCCACCGTGCCCACCCGGTCGGTCATCAGCTTCAATTGGTCGGCCAGGGCCTGCAGGACGCGGTCGCCCACGGAGTGTCCGTACGTATCATTGATCATCTTGAAGTTGTCCACGTCCATCAGCAGCAGGCCGAAACTGCGCTTCCGGGCGGCTTCGGCGCTCACCAGGCTCTGGAGGTAAACCTGCATGAAGCGGTGGTTGAACAGACCCGTGACGAAGTCCAGGTCGGCCCGCTGGCGCATCTCCTCGTAGTGGCGTGTGCGCTGGAGGGCGCCGCCGAACTGGGCGGCCACCGGGCCCAGCAACTCCCAATGGGCGGGTCCCCAGGGGTCTTCGCCCGAGTACAACTCAAGGACGCCCTCCCGGGGGGAGCCGCCGCAAAGGGGGATGTAGAGCACGAAGTCCCTTGCCGGCGCCCCCGCGACGCGCAGCGGCTGTGGTCGCTGGTCCTGCGAATCGCGGTGAAGGATCACCGGAGCGCTGCCCCGGCCCGCCGCGCGCGCCAGGATGATCCGTTGAGCCTCTGGCAGGAGCGGCGAAGCGGCGGATTGACCGTCCACGGGGAAGGACAGCCAGGGCGCTTCAGGCTCCCCTTCACTGTTGGGCCGCCAGAAGACGGCGCGCCCGACGCCCATATCCTGGACGAGGAACTCCGTCCCGACGCGCGCAACGCCGCGGCGCTGTGTCTCCCCTGACAGAAGGAAGGAGATGCGGTTGAGCAGGCGGAGCTGTTCAGCTCGGCGGGCCAGTTCCCACGTCCTCTTTTCCATCTCCCTGCTCGCCCTCATGGCCTTGACGATTGCCAGCATGGCGGCCAGGAGAAGCAGCGTCCAGACGATGACACCGGCACTGATGATGACCGTGGGCTCCGGCGTGTCCATGTTGTCCTCCTGAGCAAGGGAAGGCGGCTCAAGCCAATTTGAGATAGGCCGCCGCGGCCGCTGGCGAAGTCTGCTCCTTCAGCTTCCGCAGGCCCGTCAGAAGGACCGAGCTGACGGTGCTCTCTCGGATGCGGAACATCCGCGCGATCTGTTCTCGGGTGAGGCCCGCGTCGAAGACAAGAGAGACGACCTCACGCTCCTTCGGGTTAAGGGGGTCGTCGTGGGCGGATCCATCGTGCCTGAGGGCAGGCCGACAAAGGCACCGCGCCGTCCTGAAGAGGACCGTGCGAAAGTTCTCTTCGCTGGCACCGCCCGCCTTGCCAAAGGCGCGCGTGAAGGCTTCGACGGCAATATCCTGAGCCGGCACGTCGCCCCTGACGCAGGAGCGCACGTAGGCGAACAGGCGGGGGAAATAGGTGCTGAACCGCTCGTTCGTGCTCCCTAAGTCTGCCTGCGGGCGATGTGCCATCTCCTGCCTGCGCTTGAAAAACCCGAGTCCCATCACTACCTCCCGCAAATTCTCGGAGCGTTCGTTCAGACTCAGGCTAGCAGACAGGCAAGGAGCTGTGACAAACGGGGGGTAGAGTTCCAGTAAAGGAGCGGTTCAGATAGCGTAAAGGCCGCTACCCGGCCTCTTGATCGCCGGGGGCTTCCAGCAAAGCGGTGAGGGGATCGTTCGCACGTTGTTCGGACCGGCGCTCCAGCATATACCCAAAGCCGCGAACGCAGAGCACATAGGAGTTGCCGTGGCGGCCGTCCTCCAGCTTGCGGCGAAGGTTGGCGATGTGGACCTTGACCAGGTTCTGGGCTTCGCGGTCGTCGTAGTCATGCTCGTGGACGGAGGACAGCAGGGAGCGGGCGTCCACCACCTTGCCCGCCTTCTCCGCCAGGACGGCAAGGATGCGGAACTCCGTGGGCGTCAGGGAAACGGGCCGGCCTCCCAGAACCACTTCGCACTTGTCTAGGTCGACGAGAAGGTCACGAATGACGATGATGCCTGCCCTCTGCCCCATCTCCCAGTGCTGGGCACGCCGGAGAAGAGCGCGGACGCGGGCGGCGAACACGGCAGCGTCGCTGGAGGCAGTCACCGCGTCGTCGGCGCCAGCGTCCATCACGGGCACGAAGTCGCTCTCGCTAGGGATAACTACGATGATGGGCACGTCCCGAAGGCCGCGCACGGCCTGGCAGGCTCGGACCACGAAAGGCGCATTCCGCTTGGCCAGGATCAGAAGGTGAGGCGTCTCGTCGTGGCATCGGTCGAACAGCTCATGCAGCTCCCGGAAGCCGGCGACGGCGAACCCCTCATCCCGCAGTGCGACCTCGAACGCTGACGACCAGACCTCCGGGTCGCCCAGTACGTACGCCGGCCTTAGTCCGACTCTGGTCTGCGTTGCCTGTGCTGTGCTAGTCTCCATGCCCGTTGACTCATTCGTGGTTCAATGATGAGGACGGCGGGACGGCTCAACATGTTACAGCAAAGGAGCGCGACCGAGGCGTGATACGGCCGCCCTCCGTTGACACTGGTCGGCCCGCCTGTTACCTTGCAGGCGTTTATGGGCAAGCAACCGTATGACCTGCTGATCCGCGGCGGCACCGTCATCGATGGCACGGGGGCAGCGCCCGTGCGCGCCGACGTCGCGCTGCGGGGCGGGCACATCGCCACTGTGGGCGACGTCAGCGGCCCAGCGACGCGGGTGGTCGAGGCGCGGGGCCTCGCCGTGGCGCCGGGCTTCATCGACGTGCACGCCCACGACGACGCGACGGTAATCGTTGACCCAAACGTCGACTTCAAGGTGATGCAGGGAGTGACCACGGACGTCGTGGGCAACTGCGGCGCCGGCATGGCCCCTGCTGGCGGGGCGTTCCAGGCGTTCTTCCAGGCCGGTGTCGCCAACGTGCTCGGGCCGGCGCCGGAGATCACCTGGCGGACCTTCGGGGAGTACATGGATGCGGTGGAGGCGGCGCGACCCGCGCTGAACGTCGCCTGCCTGGTGCCTCACGGCGTAGTCCGCTTCGCGGCCATGGGCCTGGAGGCGCGGCCGCCGGAGCCTCACGAGTTGGCGGCCATGCGGGAGCATGTCCAGGAGGCGATGGAAGCGGGCGCAGTGGGCCTGTCCACAGGGCTCATCTATCCACCGGGCGCGTTCGCGCAGGCCCCAGAGCTGGTCGAGCTGGCCGCGGCGGCGGCCGAGGTGGGCGGCCTCTACGCTAGCCACATCCGTGACGAGGGCCAGCTTCTGCTCGATGCCGTCGCCGAGGCCATCGACATCGGACGCAGGGCCGGGCTGCCGGTGCAGATATCCCACTTCAAGGCCGCCGGCCGCGAGAACTGGGGCCGCACCAAGGACTCCCTCCGCCTCGTCGAGCAGGCGCGGGCCAAGGGACTGGACGTCACGTTCGACGCTTACCCCTACACGGCGGCCAGCACCATCCTTTGGGCGGTGGCCCGCGCCACGGAGGCCGTGGAGGCCGACGAGGTGATGGTGGCATCGGTGCGGGAGCGGCGGGAGTACGAGGGCAAGACGATCTCGCAGATCGCCGAGATGCTGGGCCTGTCCGTCGCCGACGCCCTCAGCCGCCTGCTCCAGGAGGAGCGGGACGCAGTGGCCGTCTTCTTCGCCATGGACGAGGGAGACGTGCGGCGGGTGCTCAAGCATGAGCTGTGCATGATCGGCTCCGACGGCCTGCCCTCCAAGGGCGGCAAGCCCCACCCGCGGCTGTACGGAACGTTCCCCCGCGTGCTGGCCCGCTACGCCCGAGAGGAGGGCCTGCTGACGCTGGAAGATGCGGTGCACAGGATGACCGGCCTGTCGGCGCGCCGTTTCGGCCTCGAACGGCGGGGGGAGATCAAGGAAGGCTGGTGCGCCGACATCGTGGTGTTCGATCCGCAGACGGTGACGGACACGGCCACCTATGAGGAGCCGCGACAGTACCCGAGCGGGATCGAGTGCGTGGTCGTCAACGGGCAGGTCGTGGCGGAGAAGGGCAAGCAGACGGGAGCGCGACCGGGGCGGCTGCTCCGCCGCGGCCAGGAAAGCCTGCAGCTCGAAAGGGAGGGCTGACCATGGCGGCTGAAGAGATCGTCTCCGGCGTTTACGGCATGTCGATGGCCTTCGTCAACGCTTTCCTCATCGCCGACGAGGGCGACCTGGCGCTGGTGGACTCCGGTCTGCCCAAGCGAAAGGACACCATCCTGGGCACCGTGGCGGGGATCGCCCGCCAGCCGGCGGACCTCAAGCACATACTCATCACCCACTACCACGTCGATCACATGGGCAGCCTGGCCGACCTGAAGGACGCCAGCGACGCCAAATCATACGTCCACCCGGCCGACAGCCCCGTAGTGCGCGGAGACGAGCCGCAGCCGGGGCCCAACACCTCCACCCTGCTGGGGAAGCTGGTCGGGCCGTTGGTGGAGCGTCTCTCGCCTGAGCCGCAACCTGCGGCTGTGGACGTGGAGGTCCAGGACGGCCAGGAGCTTCCCATCGCTGGCGGCATCAAGGTGGTGCACACGCCCGGGCACACGCCGGGCCACCTGGCCTTCCTCCTGCCTGCGAAGAAGGTGCTGTTCGTGGGGGACGCCGCGGCCAACATCCTCGGCCTGCGCACGCCCATCGGCATGTACACGGTCGACCCCGAGCAGGCGAAGGAGAGCATCCGCAAGCTGGCCGGCCTGGAGTTCGATATCGCCTGCTTCGGGCACGGGCGCGTGCTGAAGGGGGAGGCGAACCTCAAGTTTCGGCGGCTGGCGGAGAAGCTGGCCCGCTAGGGCGGATCGAACCTCGGCCCCCTGTTCAGCGGGTTGCAGCGCGCAAGCCGCCAAGCTGTCTTCCCCGTCGCCTTCAGTAACCCGTAGCGCCGGTAGGCCTCCAGCCCGTACTCTGAGCAGCTCGGCTCGAAGCGACAGCGGGCGCCCAACTGGGGCGATACCCGCCGCTTGTACGTCTCGATGAACCGCTCGGCGAAGCGGGAGAAGCGCGAGCGTTTTCGCGCCGGGGCTTCGCTGCTCATGGCTGGGGCTCCGCTGGCGGCGCTTGGCCGCTCTCCGGTGGTCGGCCAGCCTGGGCCATCGCCTCGTTCAGCCGCCGCTCACCCCTGGCGATCGCCCCGTTGATGTGCATGACGCTCCACACCTGCACTAGGGAGGGGAGCACCAGGCCCACCACCAACCCGATCACTAGTCCTTCGATGGCCAGCGAGCGCGTCAGCGGCGTCACCGCGTACTGCTGGAGGAGGACGACGATGCCGGCGCCCGCCAGGAGGCCGCCCAGGAGCCCACCCAACCTGATGCGGGGCCGCCAGGGCACGCGCCGCAGCCGAACGCCGCTCGGCGCGGACGACGCCCCTCCCGGCACCGCCATCGCCGCCCCGGTGAGGAGCAGGGCGGGAAGGACCAATACAAAGCAGGGAGGAGGCCACATTCCAACCGGGCGAAGGAACGGCCCGAAGAAGAGGTCGTAGACGTCCATCCAGGCCCAGAAATCTCGCTGCTCCTCCGTCATCGGTGGCCCAGCCTTCTCCGGTTCCTTGGGGCCCGTTCCGACGCTCTCCACCTCGTCCGTGATCCACTCCTCGACCTTGCGGCCGGCGCGGATCCCCTGCAGGGAGGAGAACGCAGCGGAGCCGCCCACGCCCACCACGCCCACGGCGGTGGTCGCGACGGCGGCCCCACCGGCCACCGTGGTCAGGGGGTTGCGCGTGACGTTTATCAGCGCCGCACCCGAGCAGGAGGAACCGTCGCTGAGGGTGGCCGAACCGATCACCTTGTACAGGCCGGCGCCGGCCCAGGCATAGTCCTTCACGTTGACGCTGCCCGACCACTGTTTGTCCCCGTCGTCCGTCTTGCTGGAGACCGTCCTTCGCACGCCCGCGATCTCCAGATCGATCTTGTGCGACGCGAAGCCTGCGGGAGAGGTCATGGCCACCCCGACCACCTCGTTCTCGTCGACGTCGATGGCATCGCTGGCGCTCGTGCTGCTGCGGCCCCGCACGTCGACGCCCTTGATGGTCGCCTCGCAGTTACCGTTTATCTCCGCCCACGCTGGCGACACAAGCGGGGATAGCAGGGTCACTGTCCAGAGAATCGCCGAGAGGTACAGGAACACACGGGCCAGACGTCTCATGGATCGCCCCTCCGTGGAACCGATGGGAAGTACTTGCGGCCAATGTATCGACCGCTGGTGGCGGTGTCAAGGTGCAGGGTCTACCCGGCGGGTCAGGCTTAAGCCTGACC
>DAOUMF010000070.1:0-9282 GCA_034411955.1 Dehalococcoidia bacterium | reverse complement strand
TCCCTATGTCATCCTTGTCCACTTCCTGGAACCAGACCACTCGCTTCATGCCTGCGCTCCTCCTGTCAAGAGCCTCTCACACAAGCTCTTCTGGGGATTTACAACACGTAATTATATCCGAGCGGTCAAATATGCGTCCACGTGATGACTCGTGGGGCGAGCAATAGGCGCAGTCTATCACTCCAACGCGCCAAGCGTATCTGGACACGGTCTATTCGACAGTGACCGTCTTTGCCAGGTTGCGCGGCTGATCCACGTCGCAGCCCCGTCGCAGGGCGATGTGGTAGGCGAAGATCTGTAGGGGGATGGCGGTGGAGATCGGCGACAGCAGGGAGGACGCCTCCGGTACCTGGATGACGTGATTCGCCTTCTCCGCCAGCTCGTCGTCTCCCTCTGATCCCAGGGCGATCACCGTCCCCTCGCGCGCCTTCACCTGCTCGATGTTGCTCATCATCTTGTCGCGCAGCTCATCCCTTAGGGCGATGGCGATGACCGGCATGTCCTTGTCTATGAGGGCGATGGGCCCGTGCTTCATCTCCCCGGCCGGGTAGCCTTCGGCGTGGATGTAGCTGACCTCCTTCAGCTTGAGCGCGCCTTCCATCGCTATCGGGAACTGGATGCCGCGGCCCAGGTAGAGGAAGTTGTTGTAGCGGTAGAACTCGTGGGCCAGCCGCTCGAACTCCGGCTCCCGCTTCGTGATCTCCCCGGCCAGGTAGGGCAGGCGCGCCAGCGGCTCCAACAGCCCTCCCATGCGTTCGCCGTCTATCAGGCCGCGAACCTGGCCCAGGTAGCAAGCCAGCAGGTAGAGCGCCGTCACCGACGCGGTGAACGTCTTGGTGCTGCACACGCCGATCTCCAGGCCGCAGCGCGTGTACACCACGCCGCTGGCCACGCGCGTAGCCTGGCTGCCCAGCACATTGCAGACCGTGATCTGGGGCGACCCTTTCCCCCGCGCCTCCTCCATCGCTGCCAGGGTGTCCACCGTCTCTCCCGACTGCCCCACCGAGATCACCAGCGTGTCGGGACCGATGATCGGGCCCCGGTACCGGTACTCGGAGGCGTTGTCCACCTCAGCCGGCAGCCCGGCGATGCGCTCCATGTAGTGCCGGCCGATCATGGCCGCGTGGAGGCTGGTCCCCATGGCTACGAGGACCACCCGACGCACCTGCGGCAGTTGTTGCTTGATGAGGTCGATGTTTTCCAGTTCCACCGCTGGCGGATCGAACTGGGCGCGGCCGCGGATGGTGTTCAGGATCGACTCAGGCTGCTCCATGATCTCCTTGAGCATGAAGTGCTTGAAGGTCCCCTTGGCCGCCGAGACTGGGTCGTACGGCACCTCCTGGGGCTGCTTGTCCAAGGGCTGGCCGTCGCCGCTCCAGTAGGACGCGCCGGTCGCCGTAACGCGAGCCACCTCGCCGTCGTCCAGGAATGCCACCCGGCGGGTGTGGGGAAGCAGCGCGGGGAGATCACTGGCCAGGAAGTTCTCGCCCCCGCCGTAGCCGACGACGATGCCCCCGGCGTTCCCTACCCGCGCCGCCACCAATGTCCCCGGCTCGGACTGGCTCATCGCCACGATGGCGTGCGCCCCTTGCAGCCGGGCGATGGTCTTTCTGAGGGCCGCCACCAGCTCTCCGTCCTCGCTCACGTACTGCTCCAGGAGATGGGGGATGACCTCAGTGTCCGTCTCCGAGGTGAAGGTGTGCCCGGCGGCCGTCAGCTCCGCCTTCAGGTCCAGGTAGTTCTCCACGATGCCGTTGTGGATCACCAGCACGTCGCCCGTGCAGTCCCCGTGGGGGTGAGCGTTGATGTCGTTAGGTCTGCCGTGCGTGGCCCAACGCGTATGGCCGATGCCTTCATGCCCGCTGGGCCAGCGGTCGCCGACCGAGGCGGCCAGCGACTCCAGCTTGCCCGCACGCTTGTGCAGGGAGAGGTCTCCGTTGGTCTCCAGCACGGCGATGCCGGCGCTGTCGTAGCCGCGGTACTCAAGCCGTCTCAGGCCGTCGATGAGGATCGGGCCCGCGGGTCGGGAACCCACGTACCCCATGATTCCGCACATGGGCGAACTCCCCCTGCTGCCGGACGTGTCTTCACTGTAAGTAACGTCTGCCGAGGGCCTGGGTTATGCCTATGGGGATTCAGTCAGCGCTGGGTGCGCCTGTCCGCTCCTGGGCGATCTCCTGGATGCGACGCACCACCGCCTCCACTGCGAAGTCCGGTGTCGAGGTGCCCGCTGTGACGCCGACCCGCTGGCGACCCTCGAACCACTCCCCCCTTAGCTCCTCCGCTGACTCCACGTGGTAGGCGGTCGCGGCTTCCTCCCGGCAGACCTCCAGCAGGTGCTTGGTGTTGGCGCTGTCTCGCCCGCCCACTACCAGTATCAGATCCACTTCCTGCGCCAGCTCCCGCGCTGCTGCCTGCTGGCTGGACGTAACGCCGCACAGGGTGTTGATGACCCGCAGCTCACTGATCTCACCCACGCGCTTCTGCATCAGTTCCGAGACGAACAGGGCGAAGCGCTCCGGGCTCTGCGTCGTCTGCGATATGACGGCCAGACGGGTGGGCAGGTCGTCCGGGATCTGGTCGCCCTCCCCCAGGGCAAGGGCGTTGCCCTCGGCCCAGGCCAGCACGCCTTTGACCTCGCGATGCTCGGGATCGCCGAACACGACCACCGTGAAGCCGGCATCGGCCATCTTCTTCGCCCACCGTTGGGACCGGGTGACGATCGGGCACGTAGCATCGACTACTTCCGAGCTCCGCGCCAGCGCATCCTCCAGCATCTGGGGGCCCACACCGTGAGCGGTGATCGCCACCGCACCCGTTGAGCCGTCCAGGGGTTCGCTGGTGAAGCACACCCCCTTCCCCTCCAGGTCACGTACTACCTGCGGATTGTGTACAACGGGCCCCAGGCTTGTGACCTCCCCCTTCTCCGCCGCCGCCTTTTCCATGATATCGATGGCGCGGCGTACACCCCAGCAGAACCCCATATCCCCGGCCAACAGGATCTCCATGGCTACCTCGCTCCACCTTTCGTCTTCATCGCCTGCGCCTCCCCGCCCGCGTACACGCCGCGATATCGCTCCGGCAGCAGCTCCGCTATCCGCCTCATGATGAGTTCGGCGCCCTCCTCCACCGCCTCCTTCGTGAGCCGTTGCGGCTTGGGCAGGTGGAACGGCTCCCCGAATACGATGTGCACTGATGTCCAGGGTGGGAAGAATGCGCGCGGCAGCCTGACCCCCTCCGTGCCCCATATCGCCACCGGCAGGACGGGCGTGTTGGTGCGCATAGCCAGCAGCGCCGTGCCGGGCTCACCCCGTCCCAGTCCGCTCTCGCCGCTGCGCGTGCCCTCCGGGAACATCCCCAGCGCCAGGCCCCGCTGGAGCGCCTCCTGGGACCGCCTCAGCGCCCGCAGGTCGCCGTGAAAACGCCGCACCGGTATGCAGCCGAACAGGTGGTACAGGAGCCCGAACACCGGAATGTCGAACAGTTCCTGCTTGCCCATCCAGACCACGCGTCGGGGCATCACCACCGTGAGGATCGGCGGGTCCGCCAGGTTCAGGTGGTTGCTGGCCAGGATCAGGGCCCCCTTGCGGGGGATGCGTTCCCGTCCCTTGACCTCGCGGCGGGTGACCAGCAGGATCAGCGCCGACGCCCAACTTCTGACGTTCAGCCAGTAGAACACCGCGTGGAACAGGTTCCTCACGCCGAGCCCTCCGCCAGCTCCAGCACCCGCTGCACGACGTCCTCCAGCGTCAGCCCATCCGTGTCGATGACCACCGCCTCCTCTGCCGGCCGGAGCGGCGACACCGACCGCTCCGAGTCGATGCGGTCCCGCCGGCGCAGGTCCCGCAGCACTTCTTCCTCCGTCGTGTCCATGCCCAGGGCCGACAGCTCAGCGAACCGCCGACGGGCCCGCTCCTCCACGGATGCGTCCAGGTACACCTTCAGGTCCGCTTGGGGGAGAACCACAGTGCCGATGTCGCGGCCGGCCATCACCACGGGGTTCCTTCCTGCCAGGTCTCGCTGCACGCTCACCAGCGCCTCCCGCACTCCCGCCACTCGTGAGACGAGCGACACTGCCGCCTCCACCTCCGGCTGACGCAGGTTCCGCGTCACGTCGTCCCCGTCCACGAAGATCGTGCACGGCTCGATGCTATCCGAAGCGGGAGGCCCCACGTCTATGCTGATGGAGGCAGCCAGCTCGCTGAGGGCATCCTCGTCGCGCAGGTCTACACCGCGATGCAGCGCTGTCCACGTCATCGCCCGGTAGATAGCGCCCGTGTCCAGAAACGGGTATCCCAGGTGGCAGCCGGTCTGGCGGCCGACAGTCGTCTTGCCGGCCGCCGCCGGCCCGTCTATGGCGATAACCCGCGGGACTCTCGGATTACGCCGCGAGGCCGCTATCTGCCTGGATCCGGCCGCGCCCGCCGCATCATTCATCGATATCGATTATAAGTGTCGCCTGTTTCCCCCAGCAAGGCGAATCCTCCACCGGGCACGGCTGGACCGTGATACGGCCGCCGTGGCTGAGGAGCGGTCTACTCGAAGCACTCCAGGTCAACTTCGATACCGTTGCGGACGCCGATCTGCTCGAGCGAGAAGCACCACTCGCCTTCCCGCTTCTCGATTTCCCTCCAATCGAAGCCCCTGGTGTCGCGGAGTACTTCAACGTATTCATCGATCTTGGTGATGCGCCAGGCCCGGTCATTGATAGCAGTGAAGAAGCGCAGTGCTTCCACCTGAGTGGCGATGTACTCCTCGTGTGCCCCTCTTACGAGAGGGGGTGGGTCAATGCTCTCCAGATCGGCCACAACTCGTCTGAAATGTTGCACAACAGCAGTGGAGAAGTCCTGGAAGGCGCGGACATCTATCCACGCTTGCGCTCCCTCGGTCTTCCCCAGGTACTCCGCCTGTAGCCCTTCCAGTCTGATGTCGCTGAGTTCAAGAACAGCGTCCAGTTGCTCGAAGTACTCCTCAAGGGTAAGGTCACCACCACCGCCGCCGCCGCGACAGGCTGTGGCTATGACAGGCGCCAGCGGCAGAGCTGCGATGAGCAGAACAGCTAGTCGTGGCTTGAAGGTGGCTCCCTCCTTCTTTGCCATAGTAGAGGGATTATACACCCGATGAATCTAGATGCTGCCCTGGCCCATAATCTGGAGTCGCGCAGCGGTGAGGCCGGCGCAGCTCATCCACCAGCCGTGAATAGGCCCCGTTGACACCCGCGCCGCTCAAATGCACGATCCCGTGAGTTTCGCGGATTGTCGCGAACTACAGCCACGAGCCGCCAGATTCGCCCCAGAATAGGTGGACGCCCGGTAGCGGGTCGAGCGTCCTAGCGAGACGCGTGCGGGCTTGAAGAGACTCCACCTCAGCCCGGAAGGACGGAGAACGCTCGCACACTAAAATTGGCGGATTGTGGCATTGACCTGTTACAGCGCAGCGATTGTGGCGTCTAAATTGCACAGGAGGGGAGTTCTGGCGGTGAGGTGGGTGGCGTGGGGGTGGCACGTGGTTTGGCGCCGGGCGAGTAACCGTTCAGGACTCTTCCTCCTTCTGCTCGTCTACGGCTTCATGACATGGACGGGTTAGGAGTGGACGTGGGCACTCTCCATCACCACCGCAACGGGTGCGGCCAGCCTGCGGGCCACGGCTCGATTGACACCCGCCCCGCTCAAGTGCACAATCGCGGCGGGTGGGTCGAGAGACACTTGCCGTGATCCGCAGGATCGAGACCGCATCGAGCATCATTCTCGCGGCAGCATTTATTGCCGTCATGGCCACGGCCGGTGGATGTGATGCCGACGATGGCGGTGACGAGCGATCTCCAGAGCCCACTCCAACGCTTACGGCTGCGGCAGCTTCTCCTTCGCCCACACTCGCGCCTGCCTCCACCCCGACTCCTTCGCCGGCCGCTGAGCCGACGCCGACGACATCCCCGGCACCCACACCGACCGCAGACGTCACGCCACCCGGCAGGGTGACCGGCATAGGTGCTGGATCTACGGGGGAGCGCTGCGAGATCGTCGTCGGCTGGACACCCAACCCTGCCTCCGATCAAGTGGATCACTACAACGTATACCGCAGCAATGCCCCCGGCATAGAGGCCGTTCCTGCCAACCTCGTCGGCTCCGCGCCGGCTGAGGCCAACCACTATTCTGACACTGGCCTCACACCCGGTACGTACTACTACGTCGTGGCTGCCGTCGATGCCGCGGCTAACGAGGGGCCGCTATCGCAGGAAGATGTGCTCATGCTTACGGGTTGTACGCCGTAAGCGTGTTGACACCCGTTCAGGCCAGGCGCACACTCGCGGCCGCGGGCCGGACGGCAACAAGGAGGCACAATGAGGATTCTTCTCGTTCTCGCCATCGCGATTCCGGTCCTGTTGGCTTTCGGTGTCGCCTGTGGGGGCGATGAGGAAGAAGCGCGGGTGATGCCCAGCCCTACGAGCGAGTTCGAAGGTGGGGCGGAACCGGTAGATGAGGGGGGAGGGGAAGAGGCGGACGGGGTAGAGGAAGCGGAAGAGGCGGAGGAAGAAGAGGAAGGGCCACTGGAAGTTTGCCTGGATTCGGACCACGACGACCTGTGTGATGGTGACCCCGATCTGTGCCTCGACACCGCTGCAGGGAGCGTGGTGGACGACGTGGGCTGCTCCGATGCCCAAGTAGACCAGGACAACGACGCTATCTGCGACCCGGATGCGGCGAGCGACGGCCCCGGCGACTGCGATCTGATCGGAGACAACTGCCCTGAAAGCCCCAATCCCGCCCAGGAGGATTCCGACGGCGACCTCGCAGGCGACGCCTGTGACCGTGATGACGACAACGACGGCTTCACGGACGAGGACGAGGACATCGGCGACTCGGACCCCCTGGACGCTGCGAGCGTCCCCGAGAACGAAGCGGTCAACCCAGGAAGTTGCACGGACGGCGTCGACAACAATGGTAACGGCCGCATCGACGACGCCGATTGGTTCTGCCCCTAGGGCCGCCTCGCGGGTCCTCCCTTTCGCCCAGCAAGGCGAGCCCGCCACCACGCGTGGCCCGCCACGACAGCCACCGCCGCCGCGGGCACGCCGAACGCCAGCAGCAGCGGCCAGAGCGGCCGTCCCCCGTCGGCGTCGGAGATGTCTTCGGGTCGCGCTTCCTGCCTGACGTTGGCCAGCGGCGTCGACCCCGTCCACACGCCGAGCGCCCCTGCCTCGGTCTGTGGCGCCTGTGCGGAGTTGCCCTGTGCGGCCCGGAGGCCCCTGCCTCCAGCGGGCAGCTCTGCCTGCCCGCTACCGGTGCTTGTCGGCGCCGACGCCTCGCCGAACCGCACGGCGTCGAAGTAGACGACCGCCGGCGCCTCCGATCCCGGCCTCAGCAGCAGACGCACCTTCGCCGAGCGAGCCTCCGGCGGCGCCTGCACCGACCCCGTGTCCAGCGTGACGAATTTCGGTGAGTCCTCCGCCAGCGCCCGGGAGTCCGCCGTGCCGATCTGGCTTCCGCTCCCGTCTGTGCTCTCGTACCAGGCGACGCGCAGCAGCGCCTCTCGCACCTTCGGATCGTTCTTCAGGGATGCCGCCCGCAGACGGTAAAAGGCTCCTCCCCTCACCCTCACCGTCTGGTAGATCCACTTGGTGGACGCCGTGTGGCTGACCAGCGCTGCCGACCGCGCTCCTTCCGCCTGGAAGGCCTTGCTGGCGCTCATCTCGCCGCCTACCTTGCGCCAGCCGTATGGCGTGCCGTCCTCTCGCACGCTCTCGAACCCGCCGTTGACCAGCGAGGGGAAGGCCGTGGGCTCCGCCGTCTGGGATGTGGTCTCGCCTGCGTCGGCTTCTGGGGGTGATGGTGTGGGGGAAGCCGTTGGCGCCGACGGAGGCGCTGGCGAGGGTGGTGGGACGGGTGTGGGTGTCGGAGTGGGGGTCGGCGTCGGGGTGGGACAGGCGACGGGGGTAGCCTCAGGTTGGAGGGCGAACTGCAGCGTCGACACCTCCACGGCGCTCGTGTCCCCCTTGACCATCACGCCGTAGCGGGCGGAGCGCGCGGCGCAGGGGGCGTCGGCGGTCAGGGAAAGGCACTGCTCCCCGGCCTGCCAGATGTCTGCGGGCTTGTCATCCTGGTAGAGCGTCGACCCGAACCCACCCGGCTGTCCATACCAGGCCACGCTCAATGACACCGACATGAGGCCGGTCCCGGTGACCGTGAGGCAGCCGTCCAAGCGGTAGACTTGGCCGGGGGTGACGTCTTGAACGTGCTGCTCGACCCAGCCCGACTGGGTCGTGGTCGGTAGAGTCTCCCCGCGGACGGCCGCGAGGCCGCCGGTGATCAGGGCTGCGCCAAGCCCGGCCAGGAGCACGGTAATGCGCAGCAAGCCAGTGTCTGCGGGAAGCGGAGGTTACGCTCATTCTATGCCGTTTGTGAATACTGTCAACGATGTGTGAAGAGAGGAGGCTAGATCAGCCTTTGCAGTCGCGGGTTGTCGGTGATGCCGGGGATGCGCCCCCGCTTGGCGATGGCCTTCCCCTCGACCTCCTTCAGGTCGGCCGTGAAGTCGTTCGGCCGGGCGGAGCTGATGTAGCTGCCCACCCCGAAGGCGTCGACCGGCGCGCCGGTCGCCAGAAACTGGTGGATGCGCTCCGGCGTCACGCCCCCGCTGACGAACAGCCGCACGTGGCGGAACCCGGCCTGGTCCAGCCGTGCCCGGGCCTCCTTCACCAGCTCCGGCGTCACGCCCCCGCGCTCGCCGGGCGTGTCCAGGCGCACCGCCTCTAGCCTCTCCCCTAGCGTCTCGGCGACCCGCAAGGCCTCCTGGGGCTCGTCCAGGAACGTGTCAACGAGCACGATGCGGGGCACCTCCGACTCCACGTGCTTGTCGAAGGCGACCGCCGCCTTCACCGTGTCCCCGAAGCAGATGATCATGGCGTGGGGCATCGTCCCCGAGGGCTCCTTTCCCGCCATGCCGGCCCCCAGCGTCGTGGAGGCGGTGGCGCACCCGCCGACGATGGCCGCGTAGTCCATATACGGCGCCACCAGCGGGTGGACGTGTCGGGCGCCGAAGCTCACCACGGGGACCTGTTGCGCCGCCTCCACGCACTCCCGCGCTGCCTGCGCCCAGCCGCTCTCATGGGCCAGGATGCCGAGGACCGCCGTCTCGTAGATCGCGTAGGAGAGGTAGGGGGCCCTGATGCGCAGCACCACCTCCCGAGCGGAGATCGGCTCGCCCTCCGCTAGCCCCCATACCTCGGCGCTCTGCGGCAGCGCCTTGGCCAGCAGGGCCGTCGCCTCGCGCATGCCGCAGAGC
>DAOUMF010000069.1:0-20302 GCA_034411955.1 Dehalococcoidia bacterium | reverse complement strand
GGGCCGGAAGGGCAGCGAAGGCCTGCGCGCGGCCATCCGGCCGACCTCCTGTGGAGGCGCCCTCTGGCCAACCGAAACCAATCTACACGCAGGGGCTTCCATCGAGAGGTTTCGCCAGTCGTTCTGTGATAATCTGTGGCCGATGTGACCGCGCCGAAAGTCCTGACCGAGACCCGCGACCGCGCCTTCGTGGTGACCATCAACCGTCCGGAGGCCCGCAACGCCGTCAACGGGGAGACGGCGGGGCTGCTGTTCGAGGCCGTCGAGGCGTTCCGCGGAGACGACTCCCTGGACGTGCTCATCCTCACCGGGGCCGGGGATCTTGCCTTCTGCGCCGGCGCAGATCTGAAGCGCGGCGAAAGCCTGATGGCCCGACCCGGCGCCCAGGAGTCCGGCCCCATGGGCTTCTCCCGCGTCACCGACCTGGAGAAGCCGACGATCGCCGCGGTCAACGGCTACTGCCTGGCCGGCGGCCTGGAACTGGCCTGCTGGTGCGACTTCCGCGTCGCCGACGAGTCGGCCCAGTTCGGGGTGCTGAACCGGCGCTGGGGCGTGCCCCTGCTGGACGGGGGCACGCAGCGGCTGTCCCGCATCGTGGGCCTGGGCAACGCCCTCTACCTCATCGAGGCGGGCGTGATGATCGACGCGCGGCACGCCCTGCGCATGGGGCTGGTGCAGGAGGTGGTGCCCAAGGGCCGGGCGCTGGAGCGGTGCCTGGAGCTGGCCGGGGCGATGTCCGGCTACCCGCAGGTCAGCCTGCGCAACGACCGTCGCGCCGCCATCGAGGGGCTGTCGCTGTCCCTGCCGGAAGGGCTTGAGCTGGAGCGGCGGGTGCACGAGTCGAGCCTGAGCGACCCGGCGATGGCGGAGGGGCTGCGCCGCTACGCCAGCGGGGACCGGCCGCCTCCCCCGAGGCCGGCGACGGAGTAGCCCCATTGACTTGCCCTCCATTTCCCCTACGATAGGAGCCGCCCATGGACCTGGGCCTGCAGGACAAGGTAGCGTTGCTGGCAGGGGCCTCCCGCGGCATCGGCAAGGCGGTGGCGCTGACGCTGGCCGCGGAGGGCTGCCACGTGGCGCTGGCCGCACGAGGCGAGGAGGCCCTCCGCCAGGCCGCCGCCGAGGTAGAGGGCGCCGGCTCGCAGGTCCTCGCCGTCCCCTGCGACCTGACGCGGGCCGAGGACGCCGAGCGGCTCGTTCGGGCCACCGTCGAGCACTTCGGGCGCATCGATGCCCTGGTTAACTCCATCCACTTCGCGGTCCCCGGCGATGAGGACTCCGTGTGGGAGCAGTCGTTCGAGACGCTGTTCCTGCCCGCCGCGCGCCTGACCAGGCTGGCGGTGCCCCACCTGCGGGAGGCCGGCGGCGGCGCCGTCGTCCACCTGGCCTCGATATGGGGCCGGGAGGCAGGCGGCCATCCAGGCTACAACGCCATGAAGGCGGCGCTGATCTCCCACGCCAAGGCGATGGCGACGGGGCTGGCACCGGACCGGATCCGCGTGAACACCGTCGCTCCCGGCTCGATCAGCCATCCCGGCGGCTCCTGGTGGCGACGGCAGCAGGAGGACCCGGAGGGGATGGCGCGCTTCGTGGCGGAGAACATACCGAGGGGGCGCTGCGGCACGGCGGAGGAGGTGGCCAACGTGGTCGGCTTCCTGCTGTCGCCGCGGGCGTCGTGGGTGACGGGCGCCTGCGTGGTGGTGGACGGGGGCCAGGGCCACTCCAACATCTAGCGCCGCGGCCACGCTTTCGCCTACCATAGACGCCGCTATGCCTGGCGAACTCGAATCCACCCTGGCCGAACTGCGCGTCCTCGACCTGTCCGACGGCGTGGCCGGGGGCTATTGCGGCAAGCTGTTCGCCGAGTACGGGGCCGATGTGGTCAAAGTGGAGCCGCCGTCGGGGGACCCCACGCGGCGCATCGGCCCCTTCCCGGAGGACCATCCCGACCGCGAGACGGGGGCGCTGTGGCTCTACCTGGGCACGAACAAGCGCAGCGTCACCCTCGATATCTCTCAGCGGACGGGCCACCGACTGTTCGGCAGGCTGGTGGAGGACGCCAACGTCATCGTGGAGGGCTTCCCGCCCGGCTACCTGGAGTCGCTGGGGGTCGGCTTCGAGGCGCTGCGGTCGATCAAGCGGCGCATCGTCCTGGTCTCCATCACGCCCTACGGTCAGAGCGGGCCGAAGGCGGGCTGGCGGGCGACTAACCTGACGTCGTTCGCTTCCGGCGGCCAGATGTCGCTCACGGGGGAGCCGGAGCGGGAGCCGCTGGTGAACGCGGGCTATCAGGCGGAGTACCAGGCCGGGCTCCAGGCGTTCGCGGCGGCGGCGGTCGCCGCCCACCAGGCGGACGCCACCGAGGTGCCGCAGCACGTGGACATCTCGGCCCAGGAGTGCATGGCCTCCGCGCTGGAGATGTACCTCCCCTGGTGGGCCTACCTGAAGCGGAACATCTCCAGGCGCGGCGGCAACGTCCTGTCCAGCATGGCGGGCGCGGCCCGCGTGCCCACCGCCTCCGTGCACACTCTGGCCGACCTGCTGCAGTCGGAGCAACTGCGGGCGCGCGAGTACTTCCAGGAGGTGGAGCACCCGGTAGCGGGCCGGCGGACCTACCCGGGCCCGCCCTTCCGCATGAGCGGGGTGAAGTGGAGGGCCGGGCGTGCCCCCCTGCTGGGGGAGCACAACCGGGAGGTGTACTGCGGGGAGGTGGGCCTGAGCACAGACGAACTGGCGCGCCTGCGGGCGGCGGGGGTGGTGTAGTGCCTCGCACAAATCAACAAACCTGCAAACCTCCAAACCAGGGATGTTGGTTTGCTGGTTCTCTGGTTTGCTGGGTGGGGCGCGGGGCGGGCAGGAGGGGTTAGATGTTCCGTCTTCCCCTCCACGGCGTTCGTGTGCTTGATCTGACCACGGCCTGGGCCGGTCCCTACGCCACCCGCCTGCTGGCCGACATGGGGGCCGAGGTGATCAAGGTGGAGGCGGTCGGCAACTGGGACCTCACCCGCTCCCTCACCGGCCAGCCGCCGACAACGGATCAGGTGTGGGACAAGTCGCCCTACTTCAACCACCTGAACCGCAACAAGTACGGCTGCGCCCTCGACCTGTCTCAGGAGAAGGGCCGCGACCTGTTCCTGCGGCTGGTGAGGCTCTCCGACGTGGTCATCGATAGCTTCGGGGCGGAGGCGATGGACAACCTGGGCCTTGGCTACGACGCGCTGGCCGGGGCGAACCCGCAGGTGATCGGGGTCTCCATCTCGGGGAACGGCAAGTCGGGTGCCGAGCGCGACTTCGTCGCCTACGGGACGAGCGTGGAGCAGCTCTCCGGCCTCTGCCATCTGTCGGGGTACGCCGATGGTCCGCCCCAGAAGACGGGCATCAGTTACGGCGACCCGATGGCGGGGATTGCCGCCGCGGGGGCGGTGGCGCTGGCGCTGTGGGACCGTCGCCGCACGGGCCGCGGCCAGCACATCCAGGTGGCCCAGCGGGAGAACCTCATCAACGTCATCGGCGAGTACATCGTGGGCTACTCCATGCAGGGCCGAGAGCCCCCGCGCCGGGGCAACCGGCACTCCTCCATGGCGCCCCACGGCTGCTATCCCTGCGCCGGCGCCCAGACGGGCGGGCACCCGCCCGATGACCAGTGGGTGGCGATAGCCTGCGAGGACGATGCCCAGTTCGCCGCCCTGTGCGGGGCGATGGGCTGGCCGGAGTTGGCCGGGGACGGGCGCTTCGGCGACGTGGTGAGCCGCTACCGCAACCAGGACGCGCTGGACGCGCTGATCTCCGACTGGGCGCGGGAGCGCACGAAGGACGAGGCGACGGAGGCACTCCAAGCGGTGGGGGTGCCCTGCTCGCCGGTGCTCAGCGTGCCGGAGGTGTTCGCCGAGCCGCACCTGCGGGCGCGGGGCTTCTACGAGAGCGTATCGCACTCGGTGGCGGGGGTGTGGGAGGTGGAGGGCCCACACTGGCGGCTGAGCGAGTCGCCGGGGCACATCCGGCTGCCCGCGCCGGCCTTCGGCGAGCACAACGGCTACGTGCTGGGGGAGCTGCTGGGGCTATCGGCGGCGGAGATGGCGGCGCTGGAGCGCGAGGGGGTCACCGGCACTACACCTGACTGGTCGGTGGACGAGTAGGGGGCGCCACAGGTCAGGCCAGCCTGAGCCACGTAGCCCTCGCGAACGCCCGTAGCTCGCCTTCGGCCGAGAATAGGGCCGACGCCGCGTACAGCTTTCGACCGTCCTCACCGAGCGGCCAGCCGACGACCACGCACCGCTCACCGGCCCGGACCGGCGCCAACAGCCTTGCGGCGAGTCGGCCCAGCAGGATCGGGTGTTCTGGTGGTTCCTTGAGAAGTGCCATCCCACACGGGCAATCAAGCGATGCCCAGACGAACTCCGGCCGCACCGTTCCGTCCTCGTCGGTCAGGGAGGTGTCCGGCGTCCAGGGAGCAGCAACGATGTTGCGACCTTTGACCCATCTGGCGAAGAGGCGGAGGCCATCGCCTTCGGCGCGCTGCGGCCCGCATCCGAAGCAAGTCGGAAACGCGTGCTCGCGGAACCCGATGAAGGACTGGCTGACCACCTCCGCATCCGTGAAGCTGACCGGCTCGGGAACGTCGATGTCCACCGAGGCTGGGGCTCCCTCGGCGATGATCGTGTCGCCGTCGCGCAGGGCGACGCCCCCGCCGTCGAGCGAGACGACTTCTAGGGGCCGGTCCAGAGGGGGCGGGCGCCGCAGGGTCACCTCGGCCGGGCCGCCGATGAGCCCTGCCACCACTCCACATACGTAGCCACCGTGCCCCGACTCGGGCGGGCCGTGAAACCGCCGGTGGATGGTTATCTGATCGCTCATGATGGCTACACGTGGCTGAGGGCGCCGCCCTCGATCCAGACCACCTGCCCCGTCAGGTACTCGGCCGCGTCCGAGGCCAGGTAGACGGCGACCCCGGCGATCTCCTCGGGCCGGGCCAGGCGCTTGCCCGGGAGATAGCGCTCAAGCTGGCGGCGGGCGTCCTCGTCGGCCAGGAAGGCCATCCCCTCGGTCCAGCCGGCGCCGATGGCGTTGACGGTGATGCCGCTGCGGGCCCACTCCAGGGCGAGGGCGCGGTTCAGGTTCATCACGCCGGCCTGGGCGGCGCAGTAGGCGGCGCCGTTGACCATGCCCCGCTCGGCCAGCAGGGAGACGACGTTGATGATGCGCCCCTTGCCCTGGGAGAGCATGGGCACGGCGGCGGCGCGGCAGGCCAGGTAGACCCCGGTGAGGTTGACGTCCAGGACCCGCCGCCACTCGTTGGGAGTCACCTCCGGCAATGGCTTGGCGAAGGGGAGGTCGTGGGCGTTCACGAGCACGTCCAGCCGCCCCAGCTCCGAGACGGCGCGATCCACCAGCGACCGGACGCCGCTCTCGCTGGCGGCGTCGATGGTGGCGGCGAACCCCTTGCGGTTCAGCGCCCACACCTCGTTGGCGCACGAGTTGGCGGCTAAGTCCTCCCTCCGCGAGGGGGTGGTGGTGGAGACCGCGACGTCCGCTCCGGCCTCCGCCAGCGACAAGGCCACCGCCCGCCCGACGGGACGCGAGGCGCCGATGACGAGAGCAGACTTGCCCTGCAGCGAGAACTGCCCTCGGACCGTCATGCCTCACCCCCGCGGGCGTCTGCCTCCAGCGGCACCACCGGCGCGAATCCGGTGGGAGCGTGGCCTCCGGCCAGGCCGCCGCCTTCCAGGGCGAGGATGTCGCCGTTCATGTAGCTCGAGAGGTCGGAGGCCAGGAGGACGCAGAGGGGGCCGAGCTCCTCATCGCGGCCCAGGCGGCCCATGGGCACGAACTTGCCGCCCCGCCACCACTCCACCATCCACTGGTTGTCGTGAGGGAAGAGCCCCGGCGCTATGAGGTTGGCCTGGATATTGCGGTCGGCGTAGGTTATCGCCAGGGAGCGGGTGAAGTTGATGAGCCCCGCCTTGGCCGTCGGGTACATGAAGTTGTCGCGACCGCCACGGAGGCCGAAGCCGGAGGTGAGGTTGATGATCTTGCCGCCGCCCTGTTGCAGCATGTGGGGGATGGCCGCGCGGCAGCAGTAGAACGTCCCCGACAGGTTGGTGTCGATGCCGGTGCGCCACTCCTCGTCGGTGATCTGCTCCACCGGCTTACCCATCCCCTCAGTGGCGCCGCCGGCGTTGTTCAGCAGGATATCGATGCGGCTGAACTCAGCGATGGTGGCATCCACCATCGCCTGTACCGAGGCCGGATCGGTGATGTCAGTGGGGACAGGCAGACAGCGGCGGCCCTTGGTGCGCACCAACTCCGCCGTCTCCTCGATCTGAGCGCGGGTGCGGGCGGCCGCCACGATGTCGCAGCCGGCCTCGGCCAGGGCGATGGCCATGGCTCGGCCCAGGCCCCGACCGGCGCCGGTGACAACGGCCACCTTGCCGTCGAGGCGGAGCTTGTCCAGTACGCCCATGCGTCGGGTCTCCTTCTCAGGCTCTGTCTAGGGCGGCAACGGGTAGCTTACAGGGCGGCGGCGGGCATGTTCAAGGCAGGCGTCCGCCCATCCGCAGCGCAGACGCATGCCTTGACAGCGAACCTATCTGCCTGTAGCATCCGGCCTTAGCGGTCGGAGATGAAGGTAGAACTCGCCTACGGTAGGGCGGGTCTGCGGGTAGACCTGCCGAACCACGCCCATGTCCTCGAGCCGGTGCAGGTGCCAGCCCTGCCCGACCCCATCGGAGCCGTCCGCGAGGCGCTGCGCCGGCCCATCGGCTGTGCTTCCCTGCAAGAACTGGTGATGCCGGGCGATACCGTGGCCATCGTGTTCTCGGACGTAACGCGGCCCATGCCCAATGACATCATCATCCCGGTTCTGCTGGAGGAGTTGGCCGAGGCCGGGATCGACCGCCAGTCCATCACCCTGATCAACGCCTTGGGCATGCACCGCATGAACACGCCGGACGAACTGAGGTCGATGCTGGGCGCCGACGTGGTGGAGAGCTTCCGCATCGTCCAGCACGACCCAGAGGCCGAGGGCCAGCTCACGTACCTCATGAAGAACCACCGCAGCGCCCCCGTCACCATCAACCGCCACTACATGCAGGCGAAGGTGAAGATCCTGACCGGGTTCGTGGAGCCGCATGTGTTCGCCGGCTACTCGGGAGGCGGCAAGGCGGTGCTGCCGGGCATCGCCGGGGCGGAGGCGGTGATGTCCAACCACAGCGGCCCCATGGTGGGCCACCCCAAGTCAACGTGGTGCAGCGTGAAGGAGAACCCGATCTTCCGGGAGATGCGGGAGGTGGCGCTGGAGACCGATCCCACGTTCATCGTCAACCTGACGCTGAACCAGGACAAGGCGATCACGGGCGTGTTCGCCGGGTCGCTGGAGGAGGCCCACGACGCCGGCATCGCTTTCGCCGAGGAGGTGTACGTGCGGCCCATCCCTCACCAGTTCGATATCGCGGTGGCGGGCAACATGGGCTACCCGGCCGATATCAACCTCTACCAGTCGTTCAAGGGGCTGTCGGTGGCGGCGCAGGGGGTGCGACTGGGTGGGGCGGTGGTGCTGGCGGCGGAGTGCGCCGAGGGCCTGGGCCTCATCCCCTTCCAGGAACTGTTGACGGCGAGGTCGAGCCCGGAGCGGCTGCTGGAGATGATCCAGAGCAAGCACTTCCGCCAGCAGGATCAGTGGGGGGTGCAGATGGGAGCGATGGTGATGGTGAAGGTGGAGAGCTACCTGCACTCCAGCATGAAGCCGGTCCTGGTTCGCAAGGCCCACATGATCCCCTGCAAAGACGTGTCCAAAACGGTGAACGACTTGCGCAAGCGCCACCGCAAGAACGCCGGTGATGAGCCGAGCATCCTGGTGCTGCCGTATGGCCAGCTAACGGTGCCGAGGCTTACGGGGGGCTAGTCGGGCTCCCCAGAGCGTCCCGAGGCCTCGTACACATGGTGGAGGCCGTGCAGCATGATGGCGTTGGCCAGGATGTCTGAGACGAGCATCGCCTCCGACATGAGACGTCGCTTGGCGCTGAGCTGCTCATCGGGGAGCGACTTCACGAAGTCGATCAGCTTCTGGTAGTTGCCCTCAAAGGCCGCCATGACCTGCTCCGGGGTCATCGACGCCATCGCCGCCACAGCCTGCGCGTTCATCTCATCTACGTCCATGCCCTCCGCGATGTCCCTGTCCTCCGGAGCGCTCATGAGGCCCTGCGCCATGGTGGGCACGAGGGCGGCAACGGACGCCAGGTGACTGTACACCTCCTTGGGTGTCCACCCGCAGGCCCGCTTGGACTCCCACTCGCCCTCGCTGAAGAGCGATGTCGTTCGCTTGCCCTGGGCCACGGTCAGCTCCAGCCCGGCGATTATCTCCTGTCTGGTAGCCATGTGATATCCCTCCTTCTGGCGACATCGATTCCATCTGGTGCGCTGGCCCGTCCCCTAGAGGCCAGCGTTGAGAGACTGCACGGCGGCGGCTACCCCGGCCTTCGTGTCGTTGCGGTAGCCGAGGCGGGTGAGTTCCGTCCCCAGGGCGTGCAGGATGGCGAGGACGTTGTGGCCGGTGGAGTTGTAGCCCATGAGACCGATCCGCCATACCTGCCCCCCGAGGGCGCCGATGCCCCCGCCAACCTCGATGTTGTGCTCCTGGAGGAGGCCCCGCCGCACGACCATCTCGTCCACGCCCTCCGGGACGCGCACGGTGGTGAGTGGTGGGAGGCGGTAGCCCTCCTGGGCGTGTAGCTGAAGGCCCATAGCCTCCAGGCCGGCCCACAGCGCCTCGGCGTTGCGGCGGTGGCGGACGATGTGGGCCTCTAGCCCCTCCTCCAGGGCGATGCGCAGCGCTTCGCGCAGGGCGTAGAGCATGGTCATGGGCGGCGTGTGGTGATAGACGCGCGCTTGGCCGCCGCCCCAATAGTTGTGGAGGAGCGATAGGTCAAGGTACCAGCTCCGCGCTGGCTCCTTACGGTTGGCCACCACGTCCATCGCCTGGGGGCTGAGGGTGAGGGGGGCCATTCCCGGCGGCGCCGACAGGCACTTCTGGGTGCCGCTGTAGCATACGTCCACGCCCCACTCGTCGATGCGAAGCTCGCAGCCGGCCAGGGAGGTGACGGCGTCCACCAGAAGCAGCGCCCCGTGGGCGTGGACGATGCGCGAAATCTCCTCCAGCGGCTGGAGGACGCCGGTGCTGGTCTCCCCGTGGACGAGGGCCACCAGCTTGGCGCCCGGGTTGGCCTTGAGCGCCTCTTCGACCTGCTGCGGCTCGATGATGCGACCCCAGTCGGCCTCGATGGGGACGACCTCGGCGCCGCAGCGACGCACCATCTGGGCTATGCGGTCGCCGAAGAAGCCGTTGAGGGCGACGATGACGGTGTCGCCGGGCTCGACGACGTTGTAGACGGCGGCCTCCATGCCGGCGGTGCCGGTGCCGGAGACGGCGATGGTCATGTCGTTCTCGCTGCGGAAGAGGGCGCGCAAGGGCCGCTGGGTGTCGTCCAGGAGTCGAAGGAACTGGGGGTCCAGGTAGCCGATGACGGGGGCCATCATGGCTCGGTAGATGTGGGGGTGGACGTTGCTGGGGCCGGGGCCCAGCAGCAGCCGCGCCGGCACGTTCAGATCGCCGAAATCGTCAGTCACTCGTTCCCTCCATCTCCCGTCGGCCGCCAGCGCAGGTAGGGCCTGCGGGCGGCCGTGGCCTCGTTCAGGCGGCGCAGGGGCGCCTCGTGGGGGGCATCCCGCACAACGTTCGGCTCCGCCTCCGCCTCCCGCGCTATCGCTAGCATCGCCTCGCAGAAGGCGTCCAGCGCCTCCTTGCCCTCCGACTCCGTCGGCTCCACCATCAGCGCCTCGTCCACGATGAGCGGGAAGTAGATCGTCGGCGGGTGGAAGCCGTAGTCTATGAGCCGCTTGGCGATGTCCAGGGTCTTGACCCCTTTTGCCCGCTGGCGGCTGCCCGAGAACACGACCTCGTGCATGCAGCGGCGGTCGTAGGGGAGGTGGTAGGCGCTGCGCAGGCGGGCGAGGAGGTAGTTGGCGTTGATGACGGAATTGTCGCCGACGGCGTGCAGCCCCTCGGCGCCCAGGGAGAGGATGTAGGCGAGGGCGCGGACGAGGACGCCGAAGCTGCCGTGGAAGGCGGTGGTCTTGCCGATGCTGCGCTCCGGGGTGGTCAGGTGGTAGGCGTCGCGGTTGGCCTTCACCACCGGCGCGGGGAGGTAGGGGGCGAGCTTGGCCTTGACGCAGACGGGGCCGGCGCCGGGGCCGCCGCCGCCGTGCGGGGTGGAGAACGTCTTGTGCAGGTTCAGGTGTACGACGTCGAAGCCCATGTCCCCGAAGCGGGCGCGACCCAGGAAGGCGTTCTGGTTGGCGCCGTCGCCGTAGAGGAGGGCGCCGTGGTGGTGCAGCGTCTCGGCGATGCGCTCGATGTTGGGGTCGAACAGGCCGAGGGTGGACGGCAGGGTAAGCATCATGGCCGCTACGCCGTCGTCGAGGGCGGCCTCCAGGGCACCCAGATCGGTGTTGCCGTCGCCGTCCGAGGGTATGGTGACCACCTCGAAGCCGCACATCGCCGCCGTGGCCGGGTTCGTGCCGTGGGCGGAGTCCGGGATGAGCACCCTGCGCCGGCCAGCGTCGCTCTGATCCTCCAGGTAGGCCTTGACCATGAGGATGCCGGATAGCTCCCCCTGTGCGCCGGCGGCCGGGGCCAGGCTCACTGCGTCCATGCCGGTGATGGCGGCCAGGGCCTGCTGGAGCCGGTGGAGGGCGGCCAGCGCGCCCTGGACCGTGGCTTCGGGCTGGAGGGGGTGAACGAGGGTGAAGCCGGGCAGGCGGCCGATGTCCTCGTTGACCTTGGGGTTGTACTTCATGGTGCAGGAGCCCAGGGGGTAGAAGCCGGTGTCCACGCCGTAGTTGAGGCGGCTGAGGCCGAGGAAGTAGCGGACAATCTGGTTCTGGGACAGCTCGGGCAGGTTCAGGTGCGAGCGCAGGAAGCGGGGCTCGGGGAGCTCCGCCGGCGGCACGTCCGGCTCCGGGACGAGGACGCCCTTGCGCCCCGGCCGGCTGAGGTCGAAGGTGAGGCTGGCGCCGACGTCCGGCGCTTTGGGGTTGCCCCTGGTTCGCTGAGCCGTGGTCATCCGTTAACCCGTTCGCTATCCGTTGACAGCCAGCGCCTCCACCAGACGGTCGATCTCCTGGCGGGTGTTGACCTCCGTGACGCAGACCAGCATCCCGTCTTCGACCTGGCTGCTGACGTCTAGGCCGCCGATGATCCCCTGCTCGAGCAGGCGGGGCAGGAGCTGCGCCGGTGGCTTGGGGCAGCGGACGGTGAACTCCTTGAAGAACGGCGTCTGGAAGGCCAGCGAGTAGCCGGGTAGGGCAGCGATCTGTTGCGCCGCGTAGTGCGACTTGTGGTAGCAGGCCTCGGCGATCTGGCGCAGGCCGTGCCTGCCCACCGCGGCCAGGTACACGGCGGCGGCCAGGCCCACAAGCTGCTGGCGGGTGCAGAGGGTGGAGGTGGCCCGCTCGCGCCGGATGTGCTGCTCCCGCGTCTGAAGGGTGAGGACGTAGCCGGTGCGGCCGTCTATGTCGGTGGTGCGGCCGACGATGCGGCCGGGCATCTGTCGCAGATACTGCTGGCGGCAGGCGAACAGGCCCAGGAAGGGCCCGCCGAAGCTGACCGGCCATCCCAGGCTCTGCCCCTCGGCGACGGCGATGTCGGCGCCGTACTCGCCCGGCGGGGCCAGCAGGCCGAGTGAGATGGGGTCGGCCACAGCGATGAGGAGGGCACCGGCGGCGTGGGCGGCGCTCTCGTGGGCCCAGACGTCCTCCAGATAGCCGAAGAAGTTGGGGTGCTGGACGGCCAGGCAGGCGTGCTCCTCGCTGAGGTCTGCGTCGGAGAGCGTGTCGACCGCCAGGCCGCGGCCGCGGGCGTAGGTGCGGACGACGGCGGCGTAGGACGGGTTGACGCTGTCCAGGAGAGCGATGCGGCGGCGGCCGGTGATGCTGCAGGCCATGAGGCAGGCCTCGGCCAGGGCGCTGGCGCCGTCGTACATACCGGCGTTGGTCACGTCCATCGCCATCAGCTCGCAGATCATGGACTGGAGCTCGAACATCGTCTGCAGGGTGCCCTGGCTGATCTCCGCCTGGTAGGGGGTATAGGCGGTGTAGAACTCCGAGCGGCCGATGACGTGGCCGACGACGCTGGGGATGAAGTGGCGGTAGGCGCCGGCGCCGAGGAAGCACGCCATTCCGTCGCCAGGCACGTCGTTTTGGGCGGCCAGGACGGCCATCTCCCGCACCAACTCCTGCTCCGAGAGCGCCGGGGGCAGGTCCAGCCCCTCGATGCGCAGACCGGACGGGATGTCGGCGAAGAGGTCGTCGGCCGTGGCCGCGCCGATGACCTTGAGCATGGCGCGGCGGTCGTCGTCGGTGTTGGCGATGTAGGGGTGGGGAGAGGTCATCCCTCCTCCCGCTCGATGTAGTCGCGGTACTGGTCGGCGGTGAGGAGCTTGTCGACCTCGCCTTCATCGACCAGGCGCACCTTTATGAGCCAGCCCTCGTCGTAGGGCGACTCGTTGATGAGCTCAGGCTTGTCGGCGAGCGCCTGGTTAGACTCGATAACCTCGCCACTGACGGGGGCGTAGAGCTCCGACACCGCCTTGACGGACTCGATCTCGCCGAACACGGCGAGCTGGGTGAGCTGCTTGCCCGGCGACGGCAGGTCCACGAAGACGACATCGCCGAGCTGATCCTGGGCGTAGTCGGTGATCCCAACCGTGCCGACGCCGTCCTGGACGCGCACCCACTCATGATCGTTCGTGAAGCGGAGTTCGGGAGGAATGAGCAATTAGGCCTCTCCTTCTTGTTTCGCTTTGGGGCGCCTGTAGAACGGCCGGGGGACCACCTTCGCCGGGAGGGGCCGGCCGCGGACGTCCACCGTGAACCCGGTGCCCTGGGCCGCCATCTGCGACGGTACGAACCCCATGCCGATGCTGACGCCGAGGGTCGGCGAGTGGCCGCCGCTGGTGACTCTACCCACCTCCCGGCCCGAACGCAAGATGGGGCAGCCGGTCCGCATGACGCCCTTCTCCTCCGCTTTCAGGCAGACGAGGAGGCGCTGGGGCTGGCTGTCGCGGGCGCGAAGGAGGGTCTCCCGTCCGATGAAGTCGGCGCCGTCGTCCAGGGTGACGACCCACCCCAGGCCAACGTCGAAGGGGGTCGTCGTCTCGTCCATGTCGTTGCCGTAGAGGAGGAGGGCGGCCTCCAGGCGGAGGGTATCGCGGGCGCCGAGGCCGCAGGGTGTGACCCCGGCGTCCAGGAGGGCGCGCCAGAGCCGGGGGCCGGTCTCCGCGCGCGTCACAATCTCCAGGCCGTCCTCACCCGTGTAGCCGGTGCGCGAGGCGAAGAGGAGGGTGCCCTCCCACTCGGTCTCGGCGCAGGCGCGGGGCCGCAGGGACCGCACGAATTCGGGCTCCAGGGCCTCGGTCAGCCGTTCCAGCGCCTGCGGCCCCTGCACCGCGATCATGCAGGTGGAGGCGTGGATGTCGACTATCTCCGCTGCGAACCGGCTGTGGTGCTTCCCCAGCCAGCCCCGCATCTTGTCGACGTTGGCGGCGTTGACCACCAGCATGTAGCGGTCGGTGGCCAGGCAGTAGACGTAGACGTCGTCCATGATGCCGCCGTGCGGGCGGCAGACGGCGGCGTAGTGGCCCTGGCCGGGGGAGAGGCGGGTCATGTCGTAGGTGCAGAGGTAGCGGAGGAAGGCGGCGGCGTTGGGACCTCGGACCTCGAAGCGACCCATGTGGGAGACGTCGAACATGCCGGCGGCGCGGCGCACCGAGTGGTGCTCGTCGATGATGCCGGCATACTGCACGGGCATGTCCCAGCCGGCGAAGGGCACCATGCGGGCGCCCAGGCCGAGATGCTCCTCGTGGAGGCAGGTGCGGCGGAGGGCGCCAGCGGCCGTGTCGCTCATGACGCCTCTACCTCCAGCGGCTCCCACCTCCGCTTCCCCTCCTGCAGGCGCAGGCGCCCCAGGCCCGGGTAGGGGGCGTGCACGGAGACGATGAGGGCCCGCCGCTCCAGCGCCCGCTCGATGACGCGCCTCTTCGTCTCCAGCGATACCAGGGGAAGGACATCGAAGGCGGAGATCCAGGCGATGCGCTCCAGCATCACGGGATGCTGTGCCAGCTCCCCCACGTAGAGGGCCAGCTCGCCGCCGGAGTCCATCTCCACGATGCAGTGGTCGGCGGTGTGGCCGGGGGCTGGAAGGAGGCGCAGGCCCTTGATGATCTCCGCCTCACCCTCTACCAGTTCCACCTGGCGGGCGTCGTCAAGGGGCTCGAAGTTCTCGGCCAGGTAGGTGGCACGGGTACGCTCGTTGGGGCGGCTGGCCACCTGCCACTCGCCTTTCTGGATGAGGTAGCGGGCGCGGGGGAAGGCGGGGGCCGGCTTCCCTTCGGCGACGACGGTGTTGCCGCCGGCGTGGTCGAAATGGAGGTGGGTGTTGACCACGATGTCCACGTCCTCGGGCCGGATGCCCTCGCGGGCGAGGTTGCGGAGGAGCGAGCCGCTCCCTTCGGTGCCCGCCGTGCCGGGGGTGCGGCCCGTCTTGCTGCCCACGCCGGTCTCCACCAGCACAGTCTTACCGCCGCCGCGGACGACCATGCAGTTGAGACCCATGCCCAGGCGGTACTTCTCGTCCAGGTCGGGAACGTAGGGCTCCCACATGACGCGAGGGGTGAGGCCGAAGGCCGCTCCCGCGTCCTGGCGGAGGACGCCGTCGCTCACCACGAGCAGTTCGAGATCGCCCAGCCTGAGCCACCGACTCATAGGTACACGCGCCTGCCGGCAGGCCTGCCCGCCGGGGATTACACCTCACCATAGCGCGCCCGACTCTCGGCGGTCAACGAACCGACTGCGCAGGGACGGCGCGATGGCGTACAATGGTCGCGCTATGGGGGAGCCGCGCATCCAGTACGCCCAGATCGCTCATGGCCTTCCTTGCGCTGCGGGGGACTGACCCATATGCCGGTCAATGTGAATGAGCTGGCCCAAAGCCTGAAGGAGCCGTGGAAGCCCGTTGTGGCCGCCGAGGCGAACGGATTCCAGTTGAAGGCTGTTCGGCTTGAAGGCGAGTTCCCGTGGCACACTCACGAGGCGGAAGACGAGCTATTCTACTGTCTCACCGGTTCCTTCCGAATTGAGAGCGAAGGGGCCAGATCGGTGACGCTTTCGTCGGGGGACGCCTACGTCGTCCCCGCCGGAACACGGCACCGGCCGGTGGCTGACCAGCCCGCGGTCGCCCTGGTCTTCGAACGCGCGGAGACGAAGCAGTACGGGGATGTCTGACGACGGTGACAAGGGTGTCGAGGACCGTCAACTGATGGGGCGAAGAAGCATCGACGCCTATGATTTCCCGCAGCGGGTAGCCGCCTACGACGCCGACATGGAGCTAATGCATCCCAACCGCTCCAAGATGGTTCAGATCGCGCTTGAGGTCATGCCGTTTCCACCAGAGGCACGAGTGAGAGCGCTGGACCTTGGCGTGGGCACGGGATGCTTCACTGAAAGATTCCTTGGGCGGTTCCCGCGGGCGAAGGTCTATGCTCTGGACGGCGCCGGGGCCATGGTCGAGTTGGCGAAGGCGAGGCTGGGTAGCCGAGGGAAGAGCGTCAGCTTTCGGGTTGGAGACTTCCGCGACCTGGCGGAACTGCTTTCCGATGTCGACAGCTTCGACGTCGTCTATTCGTCCTACGCCCTTCATCATCTCACCCGCGATGAGAAAACGTCGGTGGTCAAGGAGGCCGTGTCTCTGCTGCGTCCGGGAGGCTGGCTCGTCAATGCCGACATCATCGTGGCCGAGAGGCCGGAGGTGGAAAGAAGAATTCAGGAGATCCGGGTGAGCGGGATCGTGGAACGGGCACGGGGGCTCGATCCGCGCTTCGGCGATCATGAGGCGACTCGGCGATTCCTTGACGAGCTTGAGGCGAGGGAAGGTGACCAACCCCGGACGCTGAAGGACGATTTGCAGGTTCTGCGGGACGCGGGGCTTCATGACGTGGCCGTCTTCTGGCTCGAATACAGGGAGGCGGTCATCGCTGGTTGCAGGTAGGAGACCTCGCGGTGGCTAGCCGGGCAGCGAGGACGTAGGCGCTAAGGAGGACGAGGGATGCGCGAGATGACGACGAGACTCTGGCTTCTGGCAGTTGCTCTGGTCGCGCTTCTGGCCGTGGCAGCCGCCTGCGGCTCTGGCGGGACAAATGAGCTTGGCACCGCACCTTCCCCAACTGCCTTGGGCCAAAGAGTGCAAACCGATGGCGGCTCCTACGTGAACATCACCCCCGAGGAGCTGCAGTCCATGCTCAGCGATGACGACTTCCTTCTCGTGAATGTGTACGCGGGCGACATGGGCGAGATCGAGGACACGGATCTGTTCATCCCCTACGACCAGATCGCGGGCCGCCTGGGAGAGCTACCGTCTGAGCACGACTCGCAGATCGTCGTTTACTGTCGCAGTGGGGGGTCAAGCGCCATCGCCGCCACGACCCTCGTGGGTCTGGGATACACCAACGTCTGGAACCTGGACGGGGGCATGATGGCCTGGGAGGGAGCCGGGTACTCGTTACTGAGGTAGTGCCTCCCTCGCGACTGAGGTGTGAAGCCTAGCGGGCGACCCGCCTCAGTTCGATCTTCACTGCGTTCATCCGGTCCATGCACTCCAGTTCCACGCTGTGGGGGCCACCCCAGGCCTCGGGGAAGCCGCCGGCGAACTGGAGCATCATGATGTAGGGGAAGATGTCGTGGTAGAAGAAGCCGCAGAGGCCGGCGGTGTTATGCCCACTCAGCTCGAAGACGTCGCCTGCACTATGCCCCCAGTGGCAGGTCCCCTTCACCGCCTTCACGGTGCCCACTACTCGATCGCCTATCTGGTACTCCGCGGGCTGCTCCGTCATGGCTGCTCCCTCCGATGCTTTGACGTGACGCGCAGTCAGCCTAGCGGCACGCGTGCTGCCCTGTCAACGCCGGCGGACTGCGTGCTCGCCGGTACTTCTCCCAAAGGGCGGGTTCGAGGAACTACTGAGGCTATGTGGGGTGAAGTGATGGGAACCTAGTCTGATGCCGCGCCAGACACGCGGTATGGCGCGAACGTCCAAATCTGCCTATAATGGGTGCCACCTCTCTCCGGAAAGGAGCCGCCGGTATGCCGCAAGCGCCTACACCGTACGCGTACTTCCAGAAGCAGTTCGTGCCCCTGGCCGAGGCGAAGATGGGCATAATGACCCACGCCTTCCACTACGGCACGGGGGTATTTGAGGGCATCCGCGGCAACTGGAACGACAAGGAGCAGCAGCTCTACCTGTTCCGCGTGAAGGACCACTACGACCGCATGCGCAGGAGCTGCCGCATCATGCGGATCGAGTTGCCCTACTCCAACGAGGAGCTACACTCGCTGACCACGAAGGTGGTGGAGATGTGCGGCTATCGGGAGGATGTCTACGTGCGTCCGCTGGCCTACAAGAGCTCGGAGGCACTGGGCGTCCGCCTGCACGACCTGGAAGACGACTTTCTGGTGTTCCTCACCCCGTTCGGTCCCTATCTGGACATCGAGAAGGGGGCCCGCTGCTGCACGTCCTCCTGGCGGCGGGTGGAGGATACGAGCATTCCCGTCCGGGCCAAGATCACCGGTATCTACGCCAACTCCGCCCTGGCGAAGACGGAGGCTCACCTCAACGGCTTTGATGAGGCGGTCATGCTGGACGAGAGGGGCCACGTGTCCGAGGGGTCGG
Organism: Dehalococcoidia bacterium; assembly: GCA_034411955.1. Lineage (GTDB taxonomy): Bacteria > Chloroflexota > Dehalococcoidia > SM23-28-2 > RBG-16-64-32 > DAOUMF01. The sequence continues at coordinate 2,531 of DAOUMF010000069.1, read as the reverse complement.
GCGAGAACATCTTCATCGTCGAAGGGGAGCGACTGGTCACGCCGCCGCCGTCCTCCAACATCCTGGTAGGCATCACCCGCGAGACGGTGATGATCCTGGCCCGCCAGGAGCTGGGGATGGAGACCGTGGAGCGGGACATCGACCGCAGCGAGATATACGCCACCGAGGAGTGCTTCATGACGGGCACGGCTGCCCACGTGACGCCGGTGGTGGAGCTTGACCACCGTCCCATCGGAGAGGGGAAGATGGGGCCGGTGACCAAGCGCTTGGTGCAGCTCTACTTCGATGTCATCACCGGACGCAACCCGAAGTACGTCTCCTGGTGCACCCCGTGCTACTCAAGGGTCAAGGCGTAACGATAGAGCGGCCGCGGCGCGTCCTGGGGACGGTGCTGCCCGTGCTGCCATCGCTCATCGCCGCAGGCCTGGCTCTAGCTCTCGTCGCCAAGGTGACCACCTGGCCAGTCTCCGCCACCCAGTTCGCGGCCATCGTGGCAGCCATCGTCCTGTTCGCCCTGGCGGGGCTGTTCGCCTTCTGGGGCTACGCCTGCTACAACCTGCACTACGTGCTCGACAGCCGCGGCCTGACCATCGTCTGGGGAACGCTCCGGCACTTCATCCCGATGGAGCGCATCGAGGGGCTGTCGGCGGGCCGAGGGGAGGACCGGCCCCAACTGTGGGGGCTGAGCTGGCCTGGCTTGCACGTAGGTCGTGCCTGGTTGGAACACCGGGAGGCGCTATTCTACTCCACGCACAGCTCGCCGGAGGAGATCGTCTACGTGCGGACGGCGGCCGTCACGTACGCCGTGAGCCCGCAGGACCCGCCGCGGTTCATCGACGAGGTGGAGCGGTTCAAGCAGGCGGCGCGCCCGGGCGGCGTGGAGTCCGTACAGCGGGACGTTATCGGCGGTCACCCGATCTGGGCGGACCGGGTGGCCCAGTGGCTGGCGCTGGCGGGCATCGTCATCAACCTGGCCCTCTGGGGATACATCTTCGCCGTCTACCCGGACCTGAACGAGACGATAACCATCGAGTTCCCGCCCCTGGGCGAAATCACGGATGTCCATTCGCGGAGCGAGATCCTGAAGATACCGGCGGCGGCGCTGGTGGTGCTGGCCATCAACCTCATAGCCAGCCTAGGCTTCCAGTGGCGAGAGCGGGCGGCCAGCTATCTCCTGCTCACGGGCAGCGTGTTCCTCCAGCTCCTGTTCTGGGTGTCGGCCGGCATCGCGGTAGCCAACGCCTAGACGCTAGGCAGGTGGCGTGACGGTCTACGACGCTGTCGTGATCGGCGGCGGCCCCGCCGGCAGCACTGCGGCCCGCTATATGGCGCGGGCAGGGGCATCGGTGCTGCTACTGGACCGCGCTCGCTTTCCCCGCGACAAGCCGTGCGGCGGCGGGGTCACCCTTCGCGCCGCTCTCCAGCAGGAGATGGACCTCAGCCCGGTGGCGGAGCGCACCGTTAGGGCTGTGCGCTTGTCCCTGCGCCTGGGCCCGGCGTTCGACCGCCGCTACGAAGAGCCCTTGGCCTACATGACCCAGCGCCGCCGGCTGGACGAGTACCTCGTGGAGGGCGCTGCGGGGGCCGGAGCGGCGTTCCAGGATGGGGAGCCGGTTCGTGACCTGGAGACAAACCGCCGAGAGGTCACCGTACGCACCGAGCGCGGCTCCTACGTGGCCCGCACCGTCATCGGCGCAGACGGGGCCAACGGGGTGGTCGGCCGTGCTGGGGCCCTGCGTGCCGGCGCCGAGGAGGCAGTGGCGCTGGAAGGGAAGGTGTCCTGCCCGCAGGGCGTCCCGCAGGCCTGGCGGGACATCGCGGCGCTGGACCTGGGCGGGCTGGCTGGCGGCTACGGCTGGGTGTTCCCCAAAGGCGACCACCTGAACGTGGGCGTCGGGGCCTGGAAGTACGCCGCGTTCACCCTGCGGCCCAAGCTAGCCGCCCTCTGCTGTCGCTACGGCTTCGACCCGGGGGGGCTGGAGGGTCTGCGGGGCCATCACCTGCCGGTGCGCGCGCCGGGCACCGCGATCGTCCGAGGGCCGGTGGCCCTGGTGGGCGATGTCGCCGGGCTGGTCGACCCCCTCTCCGGCGAGGGGATACACACGGCGTTCCTCAGCGGCCGCCTGGCCGCGGAGGCCGTCCTGCGCTTCCTGGCCGGAGAGTCGGAGGACCTCTCGTCCTACCAGCGCGCCGTGGATCGCCGCCTTCAGCCGGAGCTCACCGCGGCCCGCAAGCTCCAGGAGTTGTTCCACTTCGCGCCGCCGCCCTACGTGGCGCTGCTGCGCCACAGCGAGAGGTTCTGGTGTTTCCTCTGTCACGTGATCCGCGGCGAGCGCACCTATCTGGACTTCCTGCGGGTCATCGGTCCCCTGCGGCTGGCGGTGTACTTCTTCGCGGCGTGGGCGCAGCGGCGGAGGCTGGCGCGGCTGGCCGCCGCGCCAGCCTGGCGGTGGCCCGGCGCCAGGCGCGCAGACCTGGCGGTGCGATTCGCCCTGCCCGTCGCGACCGCCGTCGTGCTGGCGTCCGCGGCG
>DAOUMF010000068.1:0-7864 GCA_034411955.1 Dehalococcoidia bacterium | reverse complement strand
CGGCTGCCCTCCAGCGTGGGCACGACTACGGAGCCGACGGCGCCGCTGGCCCGCTCGGCGATGAACGCCTGGGAGGGGTTGTCCACGCCGGCCAGCCCCTGGCCTGTCATCTCGAACACCCCCACCTCGTCGATGGAGCCGAAGCGGTTCTTCACCGAGCGGAGCAGTCGGTAGCTGCTGAACCGCTCCCCCTCCAGGTAGAGCACCACGTCGACGATGTGCTCCAGGAGGCGCGGGCCGGCGATGTCGCCCTCCTTGGTGACGTGGCCGACGATGAAGGTGGGCACGCCGCTCCCCTTGGCCCAGCGCATGAGGTTCATGGTGCACTGGCGGAGCTGGACGATGCTGCCCGGGGCCTGGGGCGCCGTTTCCGTGTACACCGTCTGGATGGAGTCGACGATGAGTAGGCCCGGCGAGAGGGGCTCCGCGTCCCGCAGGGCGGCGTCCAGGTTCGTCTCGGTGAGGACGAAGAGCCCCTCGCCCGCCACGCCCAGGCGGCCGGCGCGTAGCTTGATCTGGCGGGCCGACTCCTCGCCCGAGAGGTAGAACACCCTTCGACTACGCTCAGGGCAGGCGGGGCGATCGGCAGCGGCGAGGGAGGCGACCTGGAGGAGCAGGGTCGACTTGCCGATGCCGGGGTCGCCGCCGATAAGGGCGAGGGAGCCGGGCACGACGCCTCCGCCCAGCACGCGATCGAACTCCGGGAGGCCAAGGGCAAGTCGCGGCTCGTCCTCGTGGGACAGGCCGGAGAGCTCCACGGGGGGAGAAGACGGCCCCGCGGCCCTCGGCGCCTCGGGCACGACCATCTCGGCGAGGGTGTTCCAGGAGGAGCATTCGGGACAGCGGCCGAGCCACTTGGGGGTCTCGTAGCCGCACTCCTGGCAGAGGAATACGGTGCGTGGGGGTTTGCGGGCGGTGGTCATCGGCTTGCGGCCATTATGACAGACGGGCGGCGGGACGCCAACGGCTCGCTGTCGCCGGGCTATCTGGGATTGCGCCGGGCGAGGAGAAGGAGTAACGTCCCCGCGGCGAGGGCGGCGCTGGCAAGAGCGAACGGCAGCAGCGATGGATTCAGCGGTGGCGGGCTACCGCCGGTGCCCGGGAGGTTCTTTGGCGGCTGCGGTGTCGGCGACGGCGCCAGCGTCGGAGCCTGGCGGTCGTGCAGAAAGATATCCTGCGCAACGTTAGTGTCATCGAGCACCAAGTTGGTCGCCTCGGTCTGGAACGCGACATAGCGGCCGTCTTCGCTTACCGCCTGCGGTGCAATGATGTTATCGGGGACGCGATCATTCGCTTCTTCGCCGAAGCTGTTGACGCTGACCTTCTCGACGATGCCCGTGTCGAGGTCATGTACGAAGAGCTGGGGAAAGAAGCTGAAAACCACGTGGCGTCCATCAGCGCTGATAACGGGAATCTCTCCGCCCGAGGGCTTGCCATCGAGACCCACGCTAGCGAGCACGGTGGTGCCCGTCTGCCGGTCATGTAGGAAGACGTCACTAGTGCCGTTGTCATCGCCGGGGATCAAGTTGGAGGCGCCGGATTGAAAGGCGACGTAGCGGCCGTCGTCACTAAGGGACGGCCAAAGGCTGCCCCCGTTGGCCTCGTTACCCTCGCTGTCGACGCTAGCGCGCTCGACAGTGTCCTCCTTCCGGTCGAGGACGAAGATATCCCCTTGCCCGTTGGTGTCGTTAGGCACAAGACTGGGATTGTCTGAGGGGAAAGCGACGTAACGGCCATCCCCGCTCACGGTGCCCAAGCCATTGTAGTCTGCGACAAACTGGGTGGATCCAGCCGTGAGATCGCGCAGCAGGAGCCTGTTGTCCTCCGTAGTATCGAACAGGACGAAACGCCCGTCGGCGCTGATGTCAGAAAGATAACTGTCATAACGGGATTGCTCGCCGCTCTCATCCAGGCTAGCCAAACTGGTTTCTCCCGTCTGGCGGTCGCGCACGAAAACGTCCTCACTCCGGCCGTTGGTATCCTGGCTGACAAGGTTGGACGCGGCTGAATTGAAGGCCACATAGCGGCCATCGTTACTCATCGCTGTCCAGATGAAGTCCATGGAGCCGCTATAGCCGTTGCCCTCCGTGCCATCGCTCGCTGTGCTAAGCCGTTCGGTCTTCCCCTCCAAGCGGTCGTGAACGAACACGTCGCCGGTACCGTTGGTGTCCCCATCGACCAAATTGGAGGCCTCCGACACAAACGCCACGTAACGCCCATCAGCGCTGATGGCAGCGCGGTCACTGCGGCCGTTGGCCTCACTGCCGTCGTTCGCCACGTTGACCCGCTCCGTCTGACCGGGCGAGGCGGCCCCCGGCCACACGACAAGAGCTAGGCCGATGGCGGTCACCAGCACAACGGTCAAGATTGATGTCACGCTTCGACACATGCCGGTACCGCCTGCAGTTTGGAGGCCCCCTGTCATTGCGTATAACGCAAACTTGCTGCCGCGGGTACGGGCCGGATCTGACTCGCTCGGTTTGTCGGAGTGTGAGATTGAAGGGCCGCCCTCATGAGGGCGGCCCCCTGGCCTTTCGACTAAGGTCGGCGCTACGTCAGCGCCGGCTGCGAGACGTTGGTGAGGACGATCTCGTCGTTCTGGACGTCGATGCGGACGGTGTCGCCGGCGTGGAAGCGCTCCTCCAGCAGGGCTTCGGAGAGGCGGTCCTCGATCTCGTTCTGGATGACGCGGCGCAGGGGCCGGGCGCCGAAGACCGGGTCGAACCCCTTGTCGCCGATCCAGTCCTTGGCGGCCTCGGTCATCTCCAGGGTGACCTCTTTGGCCCGGAGCTGGCTCTCGATGACCTTCATCTCGTTCTCCACGATCTGGCGGATGTGCTCCCTGGACAGGCCGTGGAAGACGACGGTGGCATCGAGGCGGTTGAGGAACTCTGGCCGGAAGACGTTCTTCATGGCCGTGAGAACCTTGTCCTTCATCTTCTCGTACTGGTCCTCGGCTCGCTTGGACTCCTCCGTCTTCACGGAGAAGCCGAGGGTGGTCTCCTTACGGATGAGGTCAGAGCCGACGTTGGAGGTCATGATGAGGATAGTGTTGCGGAAGTCCACCTTGCGGCCCTTGGCGTCCGTCAGGTGACCGTCGTCGAAGATCTGGAGGAGCATGTTGAAGACGTCGGGGTGGGCCTTCTCGATCTCGTCCAGGAGGATGAGGCAGTAGGACTTGCGACGGACGGTATCGGTAAGCTGGCCAGCGTCGTCATAGCCGACGTAGCCGGGCGGGGCACCGATGAGCCTGGAGACGTTGTGCTTCTCCATGAACTCCGACATGTCGAGCTTGATCATGGCGTCCTCGCCGCCGAACATGAACTCGGCGAGGACGCGGGCGAGGAACGTCTTGCCGACGCCCGTCGGCCCCAGGAACATGAACACGCCGATGGGCCGGCGGGGGTCTTTGAGCCCGGCGCGGGCGCGGCGCACGGCCTTGGCGATGTTGTGGATCGCCTCGTCCTGGCCCCCCACTCTCTCGTGCAGGGCGTCCTCCATATGCAGCAGCCGCTGCGACTCCTCGGAGGCGATGCGGGTGACCGGGATGCCGGTCCACATGGAGACGACCTCGGAGATGTCGTCGCCGGTCACCACCGGCTTGGACTCTTGCTGCTCCGTCTTCCAGCCAGCCTGCATCCCTTCCAGCTTGTCTTGGAGCTCCACCTCGCGGTCGCGCAACTGGGCAGCGAACTCGTACTGCTGGGCGGCGATGGCCTCCTCCTTCTCGCGGCGCAGGCTGTCCAGACCCTTGCTGGCCTCCTGCAGAGTCGGCGGGGCGTAGGAGCGCTTGATGCGCACCCGCGACGCGGCCTCGTCCACCAGGTCTATCGCCTTGTCGGGGAGGAAACGGTCCGGCACGTAGCGGGAGGCGAGCTCAGCGGCGGTCTCCAGCGCTTCATCGCTGATGATGAGGCCGTGGTGCTCCTCGTAGCGGGACTTGATGCCCCGAAGGATGGCTATCGTCTCCTCCGTGCTGGGCTCTTCCACCACGATGGGCTGGAGGCGACGCTCCAGGGCGGCGTCCTTCTCGATGTGCTTACGGTAGTCGTCGAGGGTGGTGGCGCCTACGCACTGGAGCTCGCCGCGGGCGAGGGAGGGTTTAAGGATGTTGGCAGCGTCCACAGCGCCCTCGGCGGCGCCGGCGCCCACCAGCATGTGCATCTCGTCGATGAACAGGATGCAATTGCTGGCGCTCTTGAGCTCCTCGATGACCTTCTTGAGACGCTCCTCAAACTCACCGCGGTACTTGGTGCCCGCGACCAGGCTGCCGATATCCAGGGTAACGATGCGCCTGCCCTGGAGCATCTCTGGCACCTCGCTCTTGGTCACGCGCTGGGCGAGGGCTTCCACGATGGCGGTCTTGCCGACGCCGGGCTCGCCAATCAGCACCGGGTTGTTCTTGGTGCGGCGGGAGAGGATCTGGACGACCCGCTCGATCTCCTTCTCGCGGCCGATGACGGGGTCCAGCTTGTTCGCGCGGGCCGCGGCCGTGAGGTCGATGCCCAACTGGTCGACGGTGGGGGTGCGAGTGGCGGCGCGGGCTCCCTGGGCGGCGCCCTGGGGCATGCTCTGAGAGAGGATGCGGGTGACCTCAGCGCGTAGCTTCTCCAGGCTTACGCCGAGGCTCTCCAGGACGCCGGCGGCGATCCCCTCGCCCTCGCGAACGAGGCCGAGGAGCAGGTGCTCAGTGCCGATGTAGTGGTGGCCAAGACGGCGGGCCTCGTCCACCGCCAGCTCGATGACCTTCTTGGCCCGCGGCGTGAGACCGATCTCGCCCATGACGGCGCGGTCGCCGCGACCGATGATGAACTCGACAGCGGAGCGGACCTTGTTGAGCTCGACGCCGAGGTTGGCCAGCACCTTGGCTGCGACGCCCTCGCCCTCACGGACGAGGCCGAGGAGCAGGTGCTCGGTCCCGATGTAGTTGTGGTTGAAACGCAGGGCCTCCTCTTGAGCGAGGGTGAGAACCCTGCGGGCCCTCTCCGTAAACTTGTCAAACCTGTCCGCCATAACTCGTGCTCCCGCCTAACGCCTAACCGCTCGTCTCATCCTCCTCGAGGGAAGAACTCTCATCGGGCGCCGACTCGGCCTGAGCAGGTGGGACCTCCTCCTTGTTCAACGCATCCGACGCGCTTTCCGTTACAGGCGGTTCCTCTTCATCTTCGGACGGGCCGGTGATTTCGGCTTCTTCCGCCTTCTCCTCAGCGGCTTCAGGTTCCTCGGCGGCATCCTCGGCTTCGACTGGCTCCTCTTCGGCGGCCTCCGCCTCGACGGTCTCAGGCTCCTCGGCTATGACCTCCGGTTCCTCGGCGGCCTCTTCGGCCTCGGGCGGCTCTTCTTCGGCAGCCTCCTCCTCGACGGTCTCAGGCTCCTCGGCTACGACCTCCGGGGCCTCGGCAGCATCCTCGGCCTCGGCCGGCTCCTCTTCGGGGGCCTCCTCCTCGGCGGTCTCAGGCTCCTCGGCCGCTGCCTCCGGTGCCTCGGCGGGCTCTTCTTCGGGGGCCTCCTCCTCAGCGGTCTCAGGCTCCTCGGCTATGACCTCCGGTTCCTCGGCGGCCTCTTCGGCCTCGGCCGGCTCTTCCTCGGGGGCCTCCTCCTCGACGGTCTCAGGCTCCTCGGCCGCTGCCTCCGGGACCTCGACGGCCTCTTCGGCCTCGACGGGCTCTTCTTCGGGGGCCTCCTCTTCCGCAAGCGCCTCCTCGGCGGCGGCCTCAGCCTCAGCGAAGGCCGACGCCACAGCCCCAGGTTCCGGCTCTTCGGCCTCCTCCTCTGTAGCCACCAACTCTGCCTCGGGCTTTTCAGGTGCTTCCACGCCGAGCTTGGCGAGTGCCTCGGGCGGTGGCGAGACTACGCCGCCGCTCTCGTTGAACACCCAGCCGTCCTCCTCCGCTTTGTCGTGTGCCTGGCGCAGGGAGAGGCCGAGGCGGTGGCGGTCATGCTCTATGCGGACGATCTTCACGGGCACTACGTCGCCTTCGTCGACGATCTCTCGTGGGTGGTTGATGCGACGGTCGACGAGTTCCGAGATGTGGATAAGCCCCTCGATGGGGCCTTCCAGGCGGGCGAAGGCGCCGAACGGGGCAAGCTTGGTGATCTGGCTGGGGACGATCTGCCCCTCGCGGAAGCCGGAGACGATCTCCTCCCAGCGCTCAGGCTGGGCGCGGCGCAAGCTGAGGGCGATCTTCTTGTTCTCCTGATCAACCTTGAGCACGTAGACTTCCACCTCGTCGCCCACCTTGAACAGGTCCTGGGGGGACTTGGGAGTGCGCTCCCAGGAAAGCTCTGAGAGGTGGACGAGACCGTCGGCACCGCCTACGTCCACGAAGATGCCGAAGTCGCGGATGCTGGCTATGCGGCCGGTGCGGATCTCGCCTTCGTTAAGCTCCTGGAGGAGGCGTTCCTTTTCGGCGGCACGCTTCTCCTGCATGGCCGCGCGCTCGGAGACGATGGCGCGGTTGCGACGGCGGTTGAGCTCGATCACCTTCAGGGTGAGAGTGCGACCCACCCATTCGGCGAGGGCCTTTTCGGTCACCTCAGGCGAGCCGCGCTCGGGCCGGCCGCTGGCGATCTGTGAAAGGGGAACAAAGGCGTTGACACCCTCCACGTTGACGAGGAGGCCGCCCTTGTTGCTGCCGGTGACGTAGCCTTCGAAGGCCTGGTTCTGTTCGAAGTAGTCCTGAAGGACGCGCCAGCCCTGCTCACCGCGGGCGCGGTCCAGGGAGAGGATGATCTGGCCCTCCGCAGACTCCGGTTGGAGGACGAAGACGAGCGCCTTTTCGCCTACCTGCAAGCGGGAGGAGCCCTCCGGTTGGAGGCACCGCATCTCGTTGGGGGGTATTACGCCCTCGGATTTGGCGCCGATGTCGACCAGGATCCCGTCGCGATCGGTGCCGACGACCACCCCCTCGATGATGTCCCCGCGGCGGAGTTGGGTGTAAGGAGTGGCCGCTTCCTCCTCCAAGAGGGCCGCCATGGACTGGGGCTCGTCCGTGGGCAGCGTCCCTCCCTCTGGGCGTTCGGATGTCAAGAGCAATACCTCCAGGCCAGTATGGATTGAAGCTACGAAAGGGCAGCCTCAGTCTCAATTATATGATAGAAGGTTCCGCAGCGTATAGGGGACTAGGTGGAAGATAGGTGAACCCTGGCGCGGCGAGGCGGTTGGGCGGGTCAGCCGCGGCCGGGGATCTAGGGGAGGGGAGGGGAAAAGAGAGAGGCCCCTGGCAGCGGCCTATTTTCCGCACCCGGTCGCCCGGGCAGTATCGTCAGCGCTGAGGCGTTTCACTTCCGTGTTCGAGATGGGAACGGGTGGTTCCACCTCGCTCTAGCCACCAGGGACCTTAGCTACACCTGTTTAGAGAGGTTGGAAGCTGGAGATTTGAGGTTAGATTCCGGTCCGCGACCTCAGACCTCCAGCCTCTCAACCGTATTTGCCTGGTAGCGGGGGTGGGACTCGAACCCACGACCTCCGGGTTATGAGCCCGGCGAGCTGCCGCTGCTCCACCCCGCGACGGGAACGAAGAGAGAGTGCCCTGAGATATTTTGTGGGGGTAATGGGCTGGTGGTCAAGCCCTCGGCCGTTAGTACGGCTCAGCTGAACCGGTTGCCCGGCTTACACATGCCGCCTATCAAACGGGTAGTCTTCCCGCGGCCTTACCCGGTTAACCCGGTGGGAGACCTCATCTTGGGGGGGGCTTCGCACTTAGATGCTTTCAGCGCTTATCCCGTCCGAACATGGCTACTGGGCTTTTTGCTCCTGGCGGAACAACCCACACACCAGCGGTTCGTCCGCCCCGGTCCTCTCGTACTAAGGGCAGCTCCCCGCAAGTCTCCTACGCCCACTGCGGATAGAGACCGAACTGTC
>DAOUMF010000067.1:0-42972 GCA_034411955.1 Dehalococcoidia bacterium | reverse complement strand
AGTTCAGCCCCTGGAAGATGGCGAAGCCGCTGCCGCCGCCGCAGCAGTAGTTCTCCGTCCTGTTCGGGTACATCTCCCTAAACTGCGGTGCGATCTTGCGCAGTATCCTCCGTTGCGGCTCCACGATTCCCATCAGCCGCACCACGTTGCAGGGGTCATGGAGGGTGACTGGGAAGTGGTTTCGCTCCGGATCCAGCTTCAGCCGGCCGCTGTCGATGATGCCCTCCAGGAACGGGAAGCAGCTCTCTCGGGGGATGTTCATCTCGCCCGTGAGGATCCGGTCGGCGATGACCATTAGCGCCTTGTGCGAGTGGCCGCACTCGCCGATGACGACCTTCTTCACCCCCAGCTTCTTGGCGATCTCCATGTGCTTCAAGACGATGCGCGCGAGTTGGATGTCGTCGTACCACACGCCGTAGTTCACAGAGTCGTAGCCGAGCAGATCGCTGGAGAGCGTGTAGCTCATGCCGGCGGCCTCCAGGATGATGGCGAAGGCCTCCGCGTTCTCCGGCCAGGAGAGGAACTCGCCCGCGTTGTGGATGAGGAGGACATCGGCGCCCTCTTTGTCGATGGGCCACTTGAACTTCATGCCCGCCCGCTCTTCGACATCCTCCTCCATGAACTCCACGGTGTCGGCGAAGGCAAGCGGGGTCATGCCGGTGCTGGAGCCAACCTTGAGCTGCTGCACAGAGCCTAGCTGGTGCAGCTCGGCAGGAGCTATGCCCAGTTCCTGGCTGAACACCGCCCGGATCTGTCGGGTGATCAGCGCGTTGCCGATGCCGAGGGGACAGAACTTGGCACAGCGGCGACACAGGGTGCAGCGATAGGACAGCTCAGCGAGACGGGCCAGCATCGGCCAGTTCAGGTCGATATTCCCGGCCGTGAAGCCGCTGAGGAACCCGCCCGGCATGACGTACTTCTTGACGATCCTGCGAAATATCTCCGAGCGGTAGGTGGGACGGTAGATCTCCTCCCTGCCGCTGGCCACGTACACCGGACAGGCCTCGGCGCAGGCCTGGCACTTGGCGCAGTAGTCCAGGCGGAGCAGAAGAGGTTGCAGGAAGGTCCAGTCGTCGTTGGCGGAAAACAGTTTCCTGAGGCCGTTGATGAACTTCGCTACCAGCTCCTCCCCCTGCGCCCGCGTCTTCGGCCGGGGAATTTGGATAGCGGTGGTGCCGTCCAGGTCGCACTCCAGGTTCTGCCGCGCGCTTTCGGGCAGGGGCTTGATGGAGAACTGGTCGTCCGGGGTATTGTAGGGGTAGGGCAACGGCATGAACCGCGTCGGGTTAAGCTCGACGAGCTGACCCCGAACGCGGCCGAGATCGGGTATGCTCGTCCGGACGCATGGAGGCGGCTCAAGGACTGCTACGCCTCGCTCTTTTCCGGCTGTCCGCTCCTGCGTCATTCCATTACCTCCGCTATCACCTCGGCCTCGCTCTCAGATAGAGGGCAGAGGGTTCATCGCGCCTGCCGGCCCTCACTCATGAGCCCACCACGGTTCGGGGAGGAGCCCCCTCATCCTCACGCAGGGGGCGGAGACGGGGGAACTGGCTGGCGAGGGCCTGGCTCGTCCTCATGCGTTTCACAAGGAACTCATGGAAGCAGTCACACGCTTCGACGATCTTTGGGTCGACGAGGGAGTAGAAGATCACGTTGCCCTCCCGGCGCGTGGCGACGATGTCCTGGGCGCGGAGCGCCGCCAGGTGCTGGGAGATGTTGGCCTGAGGCAGGTCCAGCGCCTCCGCGAGCTCACCGACCGACCTTTCGCCTGAATGCAGGCAGTCCAAGATCATCAGCCGCGTGGGGTGGGCTAGAGCCTTGAGGATCTGAGCGTGGAGGAGATAGATCGCGTTGGAGAGCTGATCCATGAGTTCGACCTCCGCGTATATTCGTTCATTCATATCTTCTCGTGAAATGTGTCACATGTCAAGCCCCATTCAAGCCCGTCTTTCAGTCAACCGGGCAGGACGCTCGCTCGCGACCCGCACCGGGGACACCGCGGCCGCAGTCATGTCGCCCCGGCGCGCACCATCCTGTGTCAGGCAGTTTGCCGGCAGAATGTTGGTCTGGATACCACCAATGTTTGCCACAATGCACGAAAATAGATACGATTTTGACGGTGGGGGCCCGTAGCTCAGCGGTAGAGCTCCGGACTTTTAATCCGGGAGTCGTGGGTTCGAATCCCACCGGGCCCTCCATTACCCATCGTTTGCCAGCTTCTCAACGCTCACATCTGGCCATCTCGGCCGTGCCGTGCGGTCAATGCTGACTGGGGGATTCGTTCGCGACTAGGGGATTGGACGATTTCGGGCACTCGACTGCACTCGCCTTAGATAGCGAATGCACGCTTCTTGGCGGCCATGTGACTCCCGGATTTTCACTCCGGCGGTCACGGTTTCCGGCGGCCCGAACTTCCAACGCTAGGACCTGTGGATCACGCCCGGATTGACGCGACAGGGAATGGCCTGTACCTTAGGGAAAACGCGAGGGTGACCCCCAGCGCCTGAGTCTGCAATAGAGGCGGACCATTTAGTGGTATGGTGGGTAGACCCTCCGCGAGCAGTCTTTGGGGAGGGGAAGGCGCACCCTCGGGAACGTTGCGTTCCTCGAAGGGAACAGAGATCCCAAGAGGCCCGGATCGGAGGTGGCTCATGACTAGGCTCTTCACAGGGCCCCATATCGCCGGACTGTCCGCTTCCTCCCTGCGGGGGCGATTCGTACGCGTCGTCTCGACGCCGACGCGGTGGCGGGTCGTTCCGACGCTGGTCGCCGTTCTGGCACTGGCAGCGCTGGTGGCGCTCACGGCGTGCGGCGGAGGAGACGGCGGGGAGGAGGGACCGGCGGCCACGACCCCTGCTGGCGAAACCCCCACTCAAGCGCCCACAGTCGAACAACCAACGCCTACCCCTGAGGAACCTACGCGGGAAGCCGCCGCGTCCCCCACGGCCGGGATAAACTTGTGTGACCTCGTGACGCCGGAGGAGGTAGAGGAGGCGCTGGGCGAACCTGTCACCGACACAAGGGACCTTGAAACCGTCTCCTGCCGGTACTCAACTTCCCCGACAAGTTCCGTTAGCATCGAGATAGGGTCTCAGCAGACTTTCGAAGAAGGGATCTACGGCGAATACGCCGCGAGCGGGCGGGAGCCCGTGTCGGGTATCGGTGACGAGGCCGCTTGGTTCGGCCTGGTCGCCCCGTTCTTCCTGGCCGTGCGCCAGGGGGATTTCTACTTCCAAGTGAGGCTGCTTCTCCCCGACGAAGTAGACAACGCAACCCAACTGGAAATTGCGAAGGGGCTGGCCGCTAAAGCCGTCGAGCGAATCCCGTGAAGACAGCTATAGCCCGTGCCGCCGCGGCGGTGGCGGGGCTCATTCTGTTGGCGGCATGCGGAGGCGGCGAGTGGCCCCCGGTAGTCGAGACGGAGGAGCCGGCGGCCACGACCCCTGAGCCCGAACGCCCCGGCGTGCAGCGGTTGTACTGTCCCCCCCTGCTCCCCACCGACGCCGAGATCGAGGAGGCTCTGGGTGAGGAAGGCACGTGGGTCCACGGGCAGGGTGAGGTCTGCACCAAGGAACTCGTCACCGACGAGCGCTTCTTCGTGCGGATCGAGCCGGGGGCGCCGGGGGACCTCGAGCCGGGCGCCGAGCTGCTGAGCGTTCCCGGCGAGCCGGTGAGCGGGGTTGGCGAGGACGCTCGCTGGTTTGGCGGCACCGGCGCGGAGGGCGGCGGCACTTCTGGGATCCTCAGCGTGCGTCAGAGCACGTCGCTCGGGGCACTGCACTTCCGGATCACACTGGGACGTCCCGATCTCAGCAGCGCCGAGCAGCTCGAAATCGCCAAGAAACTGGCTTTGGGCGCGCTGCCTCGATTCCCTGGGGTGGAACCGGAGCCGGTGACCTTCGAACGGGAGCAGGTGGACCGCTCCAACGCGAGCTTCGTCGACAACCTGCTGACGAAGGAGTCGGCGGGGGAGTGGACGCGCGGCGAGGGCCTGGTCGCGACACTCGGTCTCTTCGCGGGAGAGGTTGACGCGGCGCAGGTGCTACCGCAGCCGGAGCTGTTGGACCAATCGGGAACAGGCGTGATCCGGATGGCGCGGGAGTACCTGGAGGACGGACCCGACGCCGAGGCGAGGGCGGAGATCGCGCGCCTGCTGGAACTACTGGTTCCCTCCCGCGAAGGGCTGGAAGCGGCGGCAGGGGAAGGCCCGCCCATGGCGGCGCGGGGGTTTCAGGCGATCTCCCTCGCCATGGTGCAGGCGGCGGACGACTGCGAGACCTTCTGGTTCGGGACGGACGTGTGCGCTGCTGAAGCGGTCTTCCCGGAGCTGGACAAGCTGTTCGGCAAGAAGAAGTACAGCGGGATCGTCCCTGAGAAGCCGACGCATGGCTGGACGGACGATCACGTCCTCTGGGCTATGCAAGCCGTGAAGGACTCTGCCAAGAAGTATGAGGCGATGGGCAAGATGCCCAAGGTCTTCTTCGTGCTCACACCGTGGAACGCGCCGATCTCGCTCACGGACACTGAACTCGATGTGTGCCTCATCGCCCTCAACACGCCGATGCAAGGGTTCGGGGACGCGTTCTTCCAGCGGACCGCCCGCGAGATGGCGTACTGCATGATTTCGGAGACGTTCCCGGCGCAGGTGAACGCGGGATACGAGGCCACCAGGTGGTGGCAGGAAGGCCTCGCGCTCTGGCTCAGCGCCGTGGTGTACCCAGCGGATAACTGGGAGTGGTCGGCAGAGCAGAGGGGGCGGTCACTGCTAGAGGCGCTCGTTGCCGTGGAGCTGGAGACCACGCTGCTGGACCGCAGCTACGAGAACTGGCTGTTCTTCGCCCACGCGCAAGAGCCCATCGCCCTCCCCTTGATCCGGCATCTGCCCTCGGGTGGCGGCCGGGCGGCGCAGGAGAACGCTCTCGCCGGGTACGAGGGAATCGATCTCCTGTTCCACACGTTCGCAGAGGGGCTGACGGATGAGAGTATCCCTGACCCTGAGAGCCCCGGCGAGACGGTCTGGTTCGAAGCGCGGGCCTATGAGGCCCCAATCAGCGGGCGCACCATGTTGTGGGCGGAGCCGCAGCGGTTTGGCGTGGTGCGGCTGCACCTCGTCGTTGATCCGGGTAAGTACGCATGCGTCGAATACAAGGAGAAGGGGGAGCTTCGTTCGTCATGGCGGACGGGGAAGCCCGGATGGCCCGGCGGTTCCTGGTCTACAGATCTGCCCGAGTCATTTGACGGCGAGGCCGTCTTCGTGGTGACGGCGATCAAGAAGGGAGCCCTGCTCGAAATCGATGTGACCGACGTCGACGACGACCCGGAGTGCGAGGACGAGGAGGACGGGGGTTCGGCGCCCGAGCCGTGCCCACTCGACTGCCCGCCGTCCGAGTACTACTACAAGGAGGGCTGATCGCCCGGAGCGCGATGACCGATGAGAAGATCGCAGACACCGGCGGCGGGTGGCAACGCTGATAGAGGCGCCATTCGACCGGGTTCAGCAATGAAGTACGCCACTCCCGCCGCATTACGTACGGCTCTCGCGCAGAGGGTCTTGACAACGACACGGGAGACGGACGTCCCGCTCGTGCGGCTCCGCAAGCTCGTGGTCTTCGATCGTTTGATGGCGCGCCTGATGGCCGCAGCTCGAACAAGCGTACTCGTAGGGGGGCATCGCTATGCCAGTATACCCCCTGGGGGTATACACGTCAACCCTTCAAACACAGATGGAGGCTTACCGCCCCGACGCCATGCCTGACAGGCAAGAGCTACTGGCAGAAGACAGATGATGCTGCGCTGAGAGAGGGGCCGGCCCGTCAGAAGGCCGGACCCTCCTGGGCGAAGCCGAACACCGCCTGGCCATTGATCTCGGCCCTGGTCCTCTCGCCATTGGCGACCCGGCGGAGGGTGTCCAGTATCTGTTCGCCGACATGGTCAACGCTCTCCCCGGCCAGAATGGTTCCAGCGTCGACGTCGATGTCGTCGGGCATGGCCTCAAAGAGCTGAGAGTTGGAGGAGATCTTGATCACGGGCACAGCCGGGAATCCCACCGACGTGCCCCGGCCGGTGGTGAAGAGGATGGCCTGCGCCCCGGCCGCCGCCATGCCGGCCAGGCTCTCGATGTCGTAACCGGGGGTGTCCATGACCACCAGGCCCTTTCCGCTTGGTCGATCCCCGTAGTCGACCACCTGTCGGATGGGCGAACTGCCGCCCTTGGCGATGCAGCCCAGGCTCTTCTCGGCGATGGAGGACAGCCCCGATTCGACGTTCCCGGGCGCCAGGCCGGGCTCAAACAGAGGCCCCAGTACCTCCCGCGCGCGTGCCTCGCGCCGCTCCACCGTCGCCCTGAGCTTGGCGGCTACCTCCTCGGATTCCGCCGCTTTGAGCAGAGGCGCCAGGGCGCCGATCATCTCGGTGACCTCGGCAAGAATGACGCTGCCGCCCAACTCCACCAGTCGGTCGGTGGCCTTTCCCACCGCTGGATTGGCGGTGAGCCCGGAGAAGGTGTCAGACCCGCCGCACTCCAGTCCCACCATCACGTCTTCTGCCGTGCCCTCGTGACGCGGCAGTTCGTCCAGTTCGCTCAGAAATCGCCGTGCCAGGGCCTCGGCCCGATCCGCCGCCTTACTCGACCCTCCCACATCCTGGATGATCACGGACTCCAGGGGCTTGCCGCTGGCGGCCAGCGTGGCCTTCAGGAGAGCGACCGAAAGTATCTCGCAGCCGAGGCCCACCAGCACCGTTGCCCCCACGTTCGGGTTCTGCACCAGCCCGGCCAGGGTCTTGTTCTGGAGGCCGAGATCGGGGCCGCCGCGGCCGCAACCGTGGGGATGTTCCACCGCCACGACCGCAGGCAGGCGCCGCCCGACCTCCCGCACCACCCCCGACGCGCAGGCCACCGTCGCTAGCACCAGGCAGTGGTTGCGGATGCCCATGCGGCCGTCCGCCCGTCGCCAGCCCTGGAAGGCGAACTGCCGGCTCATTGCCTGCGTCCCAGGTTGTGGGTGTGCACGTACGCGCCGACGGCGATCTCCTCCGTGGCCCTGCCGATCTCCTCCCCGTAGCGTATGATCGCCTCTCCTCTCGCGATGGGGCTGAGAGCCACCTTGCTGCCGCGGGGGATCGCCTCGACCGTCAGCAGCTCGGTGCCATCGGCGAGCCGCACCGCTTCGCCCGCCTGAACATCGGCGGCCGCCACCGCCACGTTGTCTCTGGGATGCACCCGTATCGCCAAGACCGCCACGTCACCAGCTATATCAGACCGCACGAGGCAGGTCAATGAGAGCGCCCGTCGCGGCGTGCAACAGATCCGCCATGAACCCGCGCATCCAGCACGCGTCACGCGGACACGGCTTCGGCCGAGATGGGCGGACGGCGGTCCGCCCAGGGCCGGGCCTCCTCCAACTGAGCGGCGAGGCGGAACAAGGTGGCCTCGTCCCCGAAGCGAGCGACGAAGTGGGCACCCACCGGCAGGCCCTCGGCGTTCCAGTACAGGGGCACGGACATGGCGGGCTGGCCGGTGACGTTGGAGATCGGGGTAAAGGGCATGAAGGCGGAGGCGCGGGTCAGGCCCTGGAGCGGGTCTTCCGGGGTGGGGTCGAAGCTGCCAAGAGGGAGGGGCGGCTCGGCCAGGGTGGGCGTGAGCAAGATATCGTAGTCCACGAAGAAGCGGGCGATGTCACGGCTCAGACGGTGGAGGTCCTGAACGCCCAGGATGTAGTCTGAGGCGAGCCGCTGTCGCCCCAGTTGGTACAGGGCCCAGGTGTATGGTTCGAGGAGGTCCTCGGTGGGCGCGCGGCCGGCGCGGCCAGCCCAATCATCGACCTGGGCGGTGGTGGAAGCGGATATGAGGTTGATGATCGATTCAGTGAGGCGTTCCCTGTCGAGCGGGGGCGCGCCCTCCACGACCTCGTGGCCCAGGTCGGCGCAGAGGGCGGCGGCGTCCTCGAGGGCGCCCACGCAGTCGGGGTGGACGGAGACGCCGGTGCCAGCGTCGACAGTAAAGGCGATGCGAAGGCGGCCGGGATCGGCGCCGACCTCCTCAAGGAAAGGTCGCTCCGGCGGCGGCGCCCAGTACGGGTCGCCCAGATCGGGGCCGGAGGTGGCGTCCAGGAGGGCAGCGCTGTCGCGCACGGAGCGGGTGAGGGCGTGGTCGTTCACGAGACCGTGCCAGTCCTCGCCGAGGTCGGGGCCCAGCGGTGTGCGGGCGCGGGTGGGCTTGAGGCCGAACACACCGCAGCAGGAGGCGGGGATGCGGACGGAGCCACCGCCGTCGTTGCCATGGGCGAGGGCGACGATGCCAGCGGCCACGGCGGCAGCGGAGCCACCGCTGGAGCCGCCGGGAGTGCGGCCGGTGTCCCAGGGGTTGTGAGTGGGGCCGAAGAGGCGGGGCTCGGTGGTGGGCATGAGGCCGAACTCCGGGGTGTTGGTCTTGCCCACCACGATCAAGCCAGCGCGCTTCTGACGAACGACGAGCTCGGTGTCATGGTCGGACACGTAGTCGCGGAGCAGGGCCGAGCCCTCGGTGAGGCGCACGCCGGCGTACTGGGGTCCGAGGTCCTTGAGGAGGAAGGGCACACCGGCGAAGGGGCCATC
The DNA here is from genome assembly GCA_034411955.1 of Dehalococcoidia bacterium. Classification (GTDB taxonomy): domain Bacteria; phylum Chloroflexota; class Dehalococcoidia; order SM23-28-2; family RBG-16-64-32; genus DAOUMF01. The sequence goes on along the minus strand of DAOUMF010000067.1, from coordinate 34,380 downwards.
GGGCAGGGGCGCGGAGGCGACCTTGCGGGCCTCGTCGTACATGGGGGTGACGACGGCGTTGAGGGTGGGGTTGAGGCGCTCGATGCGCTCGATGGCGGCGTCAACGAGTTCGATGGGCTTGACCTGTTTGCGGCGCACGAGGTCGGCCTGAGCGGTGCCGTCGAGAAGGGCGATGTCATCCATAGGGCTCCTCCTGCCTCTGCGATTGCGACTCCGTTACCGTGCCAGATTGCGGCTGGGCAGTCAAGGCCGAACCATCAAGTCTGGAAAATCCTCGTCGCGTTCCGGTAGAGCCACTTCTCCTTGACATCCTCCTTGAGAGGAAGGGCCTTCATCTCCTCGACGACGTCCCCTATTGGCATCTGGTAGTTGCTCCAACCCGAGGCGAAGACGATTCTGTCCTGGAGCAGGGTGTTGCCGAACTGCATCAGCATCTCCCATCCGGAGCCTGGTGTCGCCAAGTACTTCGGCCGGTGGGCTGCCGTGTCGATGTACAGATTCTGATGCCTGCGGGCCACCCCGATCATGTCAGGCACCCAAGGCCAGCCACCGCAATTGGCGATAATCGTCATCTCGGGGAAGTCCCTGGCCACCTCGTCCAGGCAGAGAGGGTGTGCCAAGTCCATGGGGAAGTCGGTGCGGTAGTTCATGGTGCAATAGACAAACACGGGGACGCACAGCTCTACCGCTTTGGCGTACAGAGGATAGAACTTCTTGTCGTTAGGTCGAATGCCGTACCTGAAGGGTGAGGCGTAGAAGCTCTTTAGGCCCAACTCCTTGACAGCCCTTTCCAGCTCTCTCACCGCCTTCATGCCGTCGTGTGGATTGACCATGGCCTCGCCGATGAACCTGTCGGGGAACTGCGACACGATCTCGGCGGTCCTGTCGTTGCTGCCAGCGCCGATGAGGCCCCACTGGACTCCGGCGTCATCCATTTGGGCAACGAAATCCGGCAGGGACGGCGCCAGCCCTCCTGCCCTTTCCCGGAGGGCGCTCTCGAACTCCTGAGGGGAAAGCTCATCCCACATTCTCTCCACCTCTTCGAGCGTCAGCCCCAAGGCGCGCGCCATTCTTGGGCCGAAGATGTGCAGATAGTTGGGCACGCCCTTCTGTCCACGGTACTGCATGAGCGCGCGAATCTGCCCGACTAACTCGGCCTCGCTGGTGGGAGGCAGGTCGAGGTCCAAATCTATGACTTGTGACATCTTCGATGCCCCTCTCTCGCCTGTTTGAGTTCAGACATGGGACTCACCGAAATCGTGCGGCCTGACCGAAGGGGTCCGTCACAGTATCGCCCTTTTCTCTTTCAGACGCTCGATCTCAGCCCAGTCGAATCCTAGCTCAAGCAGGATCTCCTCATTGTGCTGGCCGTGCTCGGGAGCACCGTGCCGAACGGCAGCCGGCGTCTCACTCAAGTGAATCGGAGATGCCACGCTCTTCACCCGACGTCCGGAGAAATGCTCGTACTCGGCGATGCAGTCGTTAGCCAGGACGCTCGGATCCTGCGCCACCTCGGTCATCGTCTGGACCGGGTCCCAGGGCAGCTCGTACCGGTCGAAGAGCGGCGCCCACTCATCTCGGTTCTTGCCAGCGATGATCTCTTCGAGAAGTGCGATAAGAGCCTCGCGGTTGTTGGCTCTATCGACAAACGACACAAACCTGGGATCGCCCTCCAGATCCGGCCTCCCCAAGGCCTTGCAGAAGGCGGGCCAGTATCGATCGCTCTCCATCATGCAGAGCCGGAGCCACCGCCCGCATCGAGCCTGGTAGGAGTTCGACAAGGGGTTGGGGACCTTCTTTCGGGAGAGATTTGGGGGATTAGCCCCAAAAGCCAGGGCCCATTGGAGGTCAACACCGTTTACCCAGCATCCGCTCCCGAGCAGAGAAACATCCACCTTCTGACCCACGCCGGTGCGTTCGCGCGCATACAGGGCGAGGGCGATGCCGGCCAGCGCGAAGTTGCCCGTAGGATGGTCTCCCATGGCCCCCTCAAGGCCAACGGGAGGGCCATCGGGCTCGCCCAAGATGGTAGCAAAGCCGCTCCGAGTCCAGAACGCAAGAGCGTCGAAGGAGGGCCGTTCTGTCTCCGGACCCTTGGCTCCGTACCCCGTGATGTGGGCGTAGATGATCCGCGGGTTCATCTCACGCATCCTCTGGTAGTCGAGTTCCGCCCGCTCCAGTACGCTGGGGCGGAGGTTCGTCAGGAAGATGTCGCTCTGCGCCGCCAGCTTATGAACAATCTCGCGTCCTTCTGGCGTGCCGAGGTTCAGGGCCATCCCTCTCTTGCTGCGATTCCACATCTCCCACCACCAGTTGAACACGCTACCGGCTGCCGATCCCCGCGGCAGCAGGCCGCGAACGGGATCCCCCTGCAGGTGTTCGATCCTGATCACCTCGGCTCCGAACTCGGCCAGCAGGACGCCGCAGACTGGTGCGGCCACCCAGGTGGACACCTCCACCACCTTGATTCCTTCCAGAGCCAGCGTCATGACAGCGACCTTTCATGAAGTCTGTCTACCCGTGATGGCCGACGCCAATTGTGCGCCGTCAGCGAAAGTGCCATTTGTGCGAGCAGTCCATAACCGACAAGACGGACTTGTACCCGATCCCAGCCACTTGAGAGGCCAACGCCGCTGAAGCGCGGATTCCCTACGCTAGCCCCGGGCCGCCAGGATCAGGTCAGCGGCCATGCGAGCAGTCTTGGCCGCAACCGTTGAGCATCGCTCGTAGCCGCCAGCCTCCTGGAACTGGTGGTACTCGGCAGCCAGATCATAGAATCTGCCCACCTGCGCCGTCATCACGTCCCGGCAGAGGCAGCTCCCGAATTCCTCTCGGAACCTGGCGTAGAGCGTTCGCGCCGGCACCATTGAACTGGCAAGCTGCGGGAAGTCCTCGATCTTCTGACGGCCGAAGACCAGGCCCAGCGCCATCATGCCCGCGACCAGCGCTCCGCAGGAGTCGCCCATGAGGGCAACGCCGCCGGCGAGGGCGCTCGCCGACCTGAATGTGGCCTCGTTGCCCACCTTCAAGTGGTCTTGGATCGCCTGCAACACACACTGAGAGCAGCCATGATAGGCCTTCTCATAGTTGTAGGCCGATTCCTCGACTCGCTTGAGAAGCTCCGCATCTGGAAGCCGCTCCTCCATCCTCGAACCCTCCTAGAAAGCCAGGCGTCTGTGGGGGCGGCCACGCCACTGGATGTGCTTGTGACAATACTAGCAGCTTGCAGGGGCAACGCATTCCTTTCGCCCACGTCTATCTGTTCCCAAGTGCTGACGACACAACTACGCGGTCAGCGTCAGACCACTAGTGTGGGGTTCCTACCCTCCTCAATGTCTGTCATGCGTGCTCTCACTCGATCTTTGGTCTCGGGATGGGTGACTATGTAGAAGCTCTCGTCCCTTACGGCCTGAAAGACTGCCTCGGCGACCTGCTCCGGGGAGAGTCCCGTGGCCAGAAGCTGGCGGAACGCCTGCTCCATCACCTCCATCTGCGGGCTCCCGGCCTGGGAGGCGCCTACATCCCGCAACTCGGCTGGGCGGTTGCGTTCGGACTCGCCGATCCGCGTGTTGACGACGGCCGGGCAGAGCACCGACACCTTCAGCTTGGCGCCGGTGAGGGCGAGCTCGTGGTGCAGCGATTCGGACAGGGCGACGACGGCGTGCTTCGTCGCACAATACATCGAGAGCCAGGGACGTGTGTGCAGTCCCGCTCCGGACGCGGTGTTGACGATGTGGCCCTCGGTGTCCTGATCGAGCATGGCAGGCACGAAGGCTCTTATGCCGTGAATCACCCCCCAGAGATTGACGCCCAAGATCCACTCCCAGTCCTTGACGGTCTGCTGCCACGAGACCCCGCCAACGGCTACGCCAGCGTTATTGCACAGGACATGGACCGCACCGAAAGCGCCGAAAGCCCTCTGGGCGAGCGCCTCTACGTCCCCCGCCCTGGAAACGTCGGTAGGTACCGCCAGCACGTTCGCGCCGTCGGCCTTCATCTCGGCTTCGACCTTGGCGAGGGTCTCCTCCTCAACGTCAGCGAGGACAACCTTCATGTGCTCAGCAGCGAAGCGCTCCGCGAGTGCCCGCCCAATGCCGCTGGCGGCTCCTGTTACTACGGCGACCTTGTCATTGAACTCTTTCACAACTCACTCCTTCGCGCTCCTCGGGAGGCGCTGCTAACGATCGCGTCCCCGCCGGTGACCAGCGCCGGCTTGTCCTGCCGGTGTCTCACGCCGGGCTCTTATATCTTCGGACCGGCGCGCGCGGTCACCCAGAGCCCCAGCCCCGGCGGGTTCTCGTTCTCCACCGGGTCCACTGCCACGTGGACTACAGCCGGACGCCCGCTCGCCGCAGCGCGCTCAAGGGCCGGGGGCAGGTCCACCGCCCGGTCCACGTACTCGCCGTGGCAGCCCATGGCCTCGGCCACCCGGTCATACCTAACCGGCGCGTGATCGCAGCCGAACCAGGGCGCTTCCCGCCCCCAGACACGCCGCTGGGCGCTCTTCTCCATCCCCCATGCCCCGTCCACGGCCACGATGACGGTAATGGGCAGCTCATAGCGGGCCGCCGTCTCCAGTTCCTGCATGTTGAACCGGAACGCGCTGTCTCCACAGACGGCGAACACCGTGCGCTCCGGCGCCGCGATCTTCCCGCCTATGGCGAACGGCAGGCCGGTGCCCAGGTGCCCGGCGTTGGAAGTCCACAGCATCGACCGCTGCTCCCGGATCATGAGGTAATGAGCCGCCCAGAGGCAGGTGTTGCCGCCATCGAGGGCGACGATGGCGTCCGGGGGAAAGAAGTCGTTGGCGACGGTGAAGATCTGGCCGGGGATCATTGGCCGGCGCTGCATGTCGGCGACACGCTGGTTGATCTCGTCGCGCCACTTCTGGTCGACGTCCCGTATCGTGGCGATCTGCTCGTAGTACGGTCGCGGTCCAGTCAACTCCCGGACGGTGTCGAGCACCTGCCCCAGGACGGCCCTCGCGTCGCCTACCAGCGCGGCTTCCACCGGCCGGTTCAGTGCGATGTTCCGCGGATCGACGTCCACCTGTATCACCTTCTGACCTGAGGGGTGAGGCCAGACGGGCGGCCGGCCCCAGAAGTCGAGCTCTCCGAACCTGGTGCCGACGGCCAGTACCACATCCGCCATGTTCTTGACGACCGCGGAGGCGGGCGACACCGGCCGGGTGACGAGCGGGTGTCCGTCCGGCATGATCCCCCGCGAGCCGGCGCCAGTCGTCACCGGGCACCCGAGGTACTCGGCAAGGGCCCGAACTTCGGCCCCCGCCCCGGCGCGCTGTGTGCCGCCACCGCAATGGATCAGCGGCAGGCGGGCGTCCAGCATCATCTCGGCAGCCCGCCGCACCAGCTCCGGGTCCGCGACGGACCGCGGCGAGGCGAACTGGTCCCGCTTCCAGACGTCCACGCTCTCCGCGTCGCCCTTCTGCAGGAGCAGGTCCTCCGGGAACTCGATGTGCACCGGCCCGGGGCGTCCCGCCATTGCCGCTCGGAAGGCATGACGGACGGCGTCCGGGATGCGCTTCCACTGGTTCACCTGCATATTCCACTTCACGGCCGGCCTGAAGCACGCCTGCTGGTCCAGCACCTGCATCCCGCCCAGGTGCGGGTAAGATATGTCGGAGCGGCGCGTCGTCGTAATCGCCACCACAGGGCTGCCCTCGTCCTGCGCGCAGAGCACACCGGAAATCAGGTTCGCGGCGCCCGGCCCGGCACACGCCATCACCACCGCCGGCTCGCCTGTCACGCGGGTCATCGCGTCCGCGGCGTGGGCTCCCGCCGCCTCGTGCGCGGGCACCAGCAGCCGCACCCCCAGTTCCGGTCCCAGGCGTTCCAGCGCTTCCAGGAAGATCATGTACGTGCCATCGGGGATCGCCCAGACATGGCGCACATTCTCCGCGTGCAGGCTCCTCAAGAGAAGCTCTCCCCCGGTAATCTCGCCCATCGCTCTCACCTCAAGAAAGAATTCGGTCTGCCTGTCGCCCGACTGCAACTATACAGGTCGCCGTTGCCTCGCACATCCCGTCGCAGGAGAGGCCGCCCGCCAGCGCGGGCGTGGCGCCGCGGGCGAGGGCAAATCCGGCCGAGGCCGATCCTGAGGCTACGCCTCCGCGTTCGCCGGCGGACGCTCTTGGGCGCGGCTGGCCAGCCACTCTTGGGCCACAGCGACAGCGGCCCGCTGCGGGCTGACGCCCCGGGCCTCCGCCTCTCTGAGGGCCCGCTCGGTGTTGGCAGCGACGCGCTCGCCGACGGTGGCGAAGGCCTCGCGCTCGCCCCCACCGAAGGCGCCCACCACAGCCAGGAGGACGCCCCCGGCATTGGCCACGAAGTCCGGCACCACGGTTACACCTCGCTCGTAGAGGATGGCGTCGGCCTCGAAGGTCAGCGGAGCGTTGGCCGCCGGCACGATCATGGAAGCGCGGACGGATCCGGCCACTTCGCCCGTGATGCAGTGGGGGCGCGCGCCGGGGATCAGGATGTCGGCAGGCAGGGAATACAGGGCTTCCCTGGGCAGAAGGCGGCCGCCCTCATATCGCAGGACGGATTCGTCTCCTGCACCTTCCCGGAGAGCGAGGAGTTGGTCGAGGTTGAGGCCCTCCGGGTCGTGCCGCGTCCCGGCAAGGGTCGATACGGCGACGACTCTCGCTCCCTCGTCGCGGGCCTGTCTGAGACAGCCCGCCCCGACCTTGCCCAGGCCCTCCAACACTATCGACGCTCCCTCCAGGCGACGTCCCAGAAGCTCGGCCGCTCGGCGGGCGGACTTGATCACGCCGTAGCCGGTAACGAGTTCCTCCATGGTGAGGCCGTGCAGACGTCTGGCCGCCAACTCGTCAGCCTCCTCAGGCAGGCCCGCCGCGGCACGAACGACCTCAAGGTCCTCGTGGGATGTGCCCATGTCCACTCCGCACATGTAGGCTCTGCTCTGAAGGAGGTCCGCAGCAGCCTCCCCGAAGGCCTGCAGCACCGCGCGTCGGTCCTGCCTGTCGGCATCCAACCAGATTCCCGCCTTTGCCCCTCCCACGTTGAGATCCAGCCAGGCGAACTTGTAGGTCATCGCCCGCGCCAAGAGCGCGACCTCGCTCACAGATATGTCCGGCAACATGCGCAGGCCGCCGCCAGAGTAGCGGAACTGGACCGTATCGATTATGACAAGTGCCCGCATGCCGGACTGCGGCTCGTAGTACTGAAAGACGCGCTGGGGGCCAAGGTCGTCGAACGTCAGGTCATCGCTCAATGTCTTCTCCATCGAATTGGCTCGTCAGGGCGGATCCTTGTCGTGGCCGACCCACACAGTCTGGATGTTCACGAACTCGCGGATGCCGAAATCCGACAGCTCACGGCCGTAGCCGCTGCGCTTGACGCCCCCAAACGGCAACCGCGGATCTGAGACGACCATGCCGTTGATGAACACCGAGCCCGTCTCCAGTTCGCGAGCCAACTCCCTGCCATGCGAGGTATCCCGCGTCCAGAGGCTCGCCCCAAGGCCGAAGTGCGAGTCGTTGGCGATGGCCACCGCTTCGTGACTGTCCCCGACCCGCATCACCGCCGCGACCGGCCCAAAGGTCTCCTCACGGGCCACAGGCATCTCCGGGGTGACCTTCGTCAGCACTGTGGGGGCATAGAAATAGCCCCTTCGCTGGAGCCGCTGGCCCCCCGTGGCAAGGCGGGCCCCTGCCGCCAGCGAACGCTCCACCTGATCCTGCAGGGCGTCACGCAGGTCGGCACGGGCCAGGGGCCCAACCTGGGTATCCCTCTCCTGTGGGTCTCCCACCCGGAGGGCGGCGGTGCCGTCGGTGAGAAGCCGTTCGAATTCGTCGGCCACCCTCTCCACCACGATGAACCTCTTGGCGGCGATGCAGCTCTGGCCGGTGTTCTGATTCCTCGCCCGCACTGCCGTCTCGGCCGCCGCTCGCAGGTCGGCGTCGTCCAGGACGATGAAGGGATCGGAGCCGCCCAACTCCAGGACCGTTTTCTTGAGGGCGCGGCCGCTGGCCTCGGCGACCCTGGCCCCCGTGTCGTCGCTGCCGGTGAGGGTCACGCCCCGCACGCGGACGTCCTCGATGAGGGGCTGCATGGCCGAGCCCGGTATCAGGAGGGTCTGGAAGATGCCCGGGGGAGACCCGGCATTTCGGAATACGTCCTCTATGGCCAGGGCGCACTGGGGCACGTTGGAGGCGTGCTTGAGGATCACCGCGTTGCCGGCCATGAGGGCGGGAGCGGCGAAGCGGAATACCTGCCAGAACGGGAAGTTCCAGGGCATGATCGCCAGGATCGCGCCCAGAGGCTCGAAGGCCACGTAGCTCTCTTTGGCGCTGGTCTGGACCGGCTTGGGGGCCAGGAAGGCTTCTCCGTTCTCGGCGTAGTAATCGCAGTTCCAGGCGCATTTCTCGATCTCGGCCTCAGCCTCGACGATGGGCTTGCCCATCTCGGCCGTGATGAGGCCGGCGAGCCGCTCCACCTGCTGGCGCAGGCAGGACGCCGTGCGGCGCAGGAGGTCGCCCCGCCTCCCGAAAGGTGTACGCCGCCAGCGGCCGAAGGCCGCAACCGCCTCGCTGAGGGCGCGCTCGATCTCGTCCCGGCCCAGGGGCTCGAACGTTGCGAGCACCTCCTCAGTGGCAGGGTTGATGGACTCGATGGTCATCGGACCATTCCTCCGGGATTCCCTCTCGTCCTCTCCGGTCGCCGTTCGCCCTCGATCACTTGATCCTGGGAGCCGCGCCTCATCCCGCGGCGTTTCGGATCAGCCGTACATAGAAGTCCACCGCCTTCACCAAAGCCTCGACCGAGACGCGCTCGTTGGTGCCGTGGATGCCCTTCAGATCGTCCCGGGAAAGGCGGAAGGGCATGAATCGATAGATGTCCTCCGTCAGATCCTGGAAGTGCTGCGAGTCGGTTCCCCCGAGCACGAGATAGGGGGCCACGACGGTGCCCGGGAACACCTCCCGTATGGTGCGGGCGAGCAGCGCGAAGTGCTCCGAGTCAGTCGGCGAGACGGCTGAAGGTTGGCGCTGGTTGGGGAGGGCGGAGACGCGGATGCGGTCGTCGGCCAGGGTGCGGCGGACGTGGTCGAGGACGGTCTGGATGGTATCGCCGGTGAGGATTCGGAAGTTGACGACGGCGCGGGCGCGGCCCGGGACGACGTTGTCCTTTACACCAGCGTGGAAGATCGTCGGCGCGGTCGTGGTTCGGATCATCGCCGCGGTCTCCGGGTTGCGCCCGAGCAGCCTCGTCACGAGGGGCTCAAACAGCCAGAGGTTGGCGAACACGAGCCGGTAGCCGAACGTGGCCTCGGGGGCGAGGGCCTCGAAGAGCGCCCGCACCGGCGACTCGAACCGGGCCGGAAGGGGGCTGCTCTCCAGTCGTCGAACCGCCCCGGCAAGGATTCCGATGGAGTTCTCCCTCGGTGGAGTCGAGGAGTGGCCACCGTCAGTCTCGACGACGAGCTCGACGCTGACGTAGCCCTTCTCGCCCACGCCGACCACCGCCACCGGGCCCGACACACCCGGGACCATCCCTTCGACCATCACCCCTCCCTCATCGAAGACGAAGGCTGGGTGCGCGCCGCGCTCGGCCAGCAGCCGGGCCACGACGGCGGCACCCTCCGAGCCGCCGATTTCCTCGTCGTGGCCGAAGGCAAGGAGTATGGTGCGCCGGGGCTTAAATCCCGCCTCAAGCAGATGCTCGGCCGCCTCCAGCAGGCCGATCAGGTTCTCCTTGTTGTCAAGGGAGCCCCGGCCCCACACGTAGCCGTCGACGACGTTGCCCGAGAAAGGCGGCTGTGCCCATGTCTCCTCGGTCCCCGGATCGACGGGGACGACGTCCTGGTGCGCCAGCAGGAGGATGGGGTCGAGGGCGGGATCACTGCCCGGCCACGTGTACAGGAGGGCGCGGTCAGCGACGAGCTCGCGCGTGAGGGCAGCGCGCACCCGGGGGTAGGTCCGCTCCAGGTAGCTCCGGAAGTCGCGGAAGGGCTGGTCGTCCGCATCCTGGGCGTCCTCCTTCGAGACGGTGGGGAACCGGATCGCGCCGCTCAAGCGGCCTGACATTGCCTCCGCGTCGAGGTCGGACGCGGGCCCGGGAGCCGCATCCTTCTGCCTTGAGGGCAAGGCCACCGTGCGGCGTAGCAGCACCGCTGCCAGCACTCCGAAGAACGCGCCGACAGCGCCGAGCTTCCTTGGGACTCGCTTGATCGCTCTCATGATAATCGCTAACCCTCCCAGCGCCCTTCGGCGCGCATTTCGCTGGCCAAGCGCTCCAACCCGCGCACGAAGCGCCGAAACGCCTCCTCGATCTCAGCATGTTCGATGACGAGCGGGGGAGAGAAGGCCAAGGCGTCACCAAGGGCGCGGCAGATGAGGCCGTCCTCCAGGAGCAGCTCATGGAGTCGCATGCCTACTTTCAACTCCGCCGGGAAGCGGGCAGCGCTGGCGCGGTCTGCAACCAACTCGACGGCGGCGATCAGGCCGTCGCCACGAATCTCGCCGACGATGGGGTGATCGGCGACGGCCTCCCGGAGGCGCCGCTGAAAGCTCGGGCCCAGGTGCGCCGCGTGATCCACGAGGCCCTCCCGCTGGATGATATCGAGGTTGGCGAGGGCGGCGGCGGCACCGACGGGGTGGAGGCTGGTAGTGTGACCGTGGGCGAAGGGGCCTCGCTCCGCAGAGGCGGACGCAAGCACCTCCCAGACGGGCTCGGAGACCACGGCCGCGGACACCGGGAAGTAGCCGCTGGTGATCCCCTTGGCCACGGTCATGAGGTCCGGCTGGATGTCGTAGCGGTGCGAGCCGAAGGGCGTGCCGAGACGTCCGAAACCGCACACAACCTCGTCGGCGATCAACAGCACGTCGTGATGCCGCAGGACAGGCTGGACGGCCTGCCAGTAGCCCTCGGGCGGCGGGATCACGCCGCCCGCAGCCATCAGGGGTTCGCCGATGAAAGCTCCCACCGTTTCGGGCCCCTCTGCCTCGATCAGGGCATCAAGCTCTTCCGCCAGACGCCGCGCGAACGCCCCCTCGCTCTCGCCGGGGTGGCCCTCGCGGTAGAAGTGCGGCTTTCGCACGTGCAGGAAGCCGGGAAGGGGCAGGTCGAATGAGGCGTGCAGCAGGGGAAGCCCCGACAGGCTGGCGGCTCCGAGGGTCACGCCGTGGTAGGCGTCGCGCCGGGCAACGATCTTCTTCTTCTGGGGGAAGCCTCGAAGGTTCCAGTAGTACCACACGAGTTTGACCGCGGTGTCGTTCGCCTCGGAGCCGGAGTTGCAGAAGAAGAAGCGGTCGAGGCCGGGAGGCGTGATCTCGGCGAGCCGCTCTGCCAGGCGGATGGCGGGCTCGTTGGCGAATCCCAGGAAGGCGTGGTAGTAGGGAAGGCGACGGGCCTGTTCGGCCATCGCCTCGGCGATCTCGCGACGCCCGTAGCCGACGTTGACGCACCAGAGTCCCGCCATGGCATCCATGTACTCGCGGCCCTCGGCGTCGCGGATCCAGACACCGTTTCCCTCGGTCATGATCCGAGGCCCCACCGCCTGCTGCTCGGCGATGGAGGTGAAGGGGTGAAAGACGTACCGCCGGTCCAGGTTGTAGAGCGAAGAGGCGGCGGGGTCAGGGGGCATCGGAGGCCTCCGGTGGACGAAACAGCTCATTGAGGTACATGACCAGGATCCGCTCGCGGAGGGGGACGGGGAGGGCGTTCAGCACCTCGTTGATCTCGGCCATGCGCTCCGGCAAGCTCGTCCCCTCGATGCCGGCCATGCCGAGCATTCCCTGGAGCACGCCATCATCCAGGGCCTGCGGATCCATGTCAGCGAAGGTCCCTTTGACGCTGGCCGCGAGCTGGCCGGAGGGCAGGGTTTTCGCCTTCTCGGTGCACTGGCGCAGGTCGGCGAGCATGGCGTCCGCCCAGCGCACGCTCTCCGGGTTAATGGAGAGGTGGATGTTCTCCGGTGAGCTGCCGTAGGCAAGCTGTGGCTGGACGTACCAGCCGCGCTCCTTCATCTCGTCGATGATGTGGAAGACGTTCACCGTGTCGGAGGTGAAGGCGACGAGGTTCATGTCCGGACGGCCGAGGACCCGGAGGTCGGGCATGTCGTCGATGGCAGCGACGATCTTGCGAGTTGCGTCGTAGACCTTGCGAGCTATCTCCAAGTAGCCGTCCTCGCCGATGAAGTTGAGAGCGGCCCAGGCAGCGGCGATGGGCCCGGCGGACTTGGTGCTCTGGACGGTGGGGTTGATCACGGTGTACCCCGTCCAGTTGGAGCAGGCGTACATCTGGTGTTTCCGCAGCTCCTTGCTTCGGCAGAGGATGGTGGACGCTCCCTTGGCGGCGAAGGCGTACTTGTGCAGGTCCATGGATATGGAGGTCACCCCCGGCACGCCGAAGTCGTAGTCCGGCACCGCCGCGCCGAGGCGCCGGAAGTACTTGAGCAGGAAGGCGCCCATGCACCCGTCGACGTGGAACAGCAGGCCGCGCTCGAGCGCCAGTTGGCCCATCTCGCGGATGGGGTCCACGACGCCGTGGGCGTAGGAGATGGCCGAGCCGACGATGAGGACCGTGTTGGGGGTGACGGCGCCCCGCATAGCGTCCACATCGGCCCGAAAGGTCACGGGATCGACGGGCACGATGACCGGCTGCAGGCCGAGGTAGTGGGCCCCCTTCTGAAACGCCGCGTGACCGGTCTCGGGGAGCAGGATCTCGGGCTCGGTGATCTCCGGGCGGTGCTCGCGGGCCCAGTCGCGTGCGGCCTTCACGGCGAGCATGATGCTCTCGGTACCGCCGCTGGTGAAGTTGCCGACCACCTCCTCGTCGCCGCCGAGATGGGACGCTGCCATGGCGATGACCTCGTTTTCCAGGCGCAGCGCGCTGGGGAAAACGGTCGGGTCGAGGGCGTTCTCAGTGAGGTAGCTGGTGAAGGCCTCTTTGATGACCTCCTCGGCCTCGCGGCCTGGGTCGTAGATGTAGGCCCAGGTTCGACCCTCGCGCCAGGGCATGTCCCCCTGCCGATGGGACTCCAGGCGCCGGAAGACCTCGGCCCGGGTCAGGCCCTTGTCCGGGATCCGCATACTCGCTACCCTCCCCACGTCAACGTCGCCGACGTTCGGCGATAACCGGCCGTTCAGGTTGGCTTGATGTTAACCCACCCATCGCGGTTCTGAAAGTCGGGCAAACCTTTACGCTGCGTGGCGCTTCGCCCGACACGCGCTGCACACCCGCGATCGCCGATGTGCTCCCGCTATGTCGGCCGCTGGTAGCGGATCCCGTTGGCGTCGACGATGCGGTAACCGATGCCGAGGCCCTCACTCAGCTCGGCAAGGTGAGGCGTCTGGTCTCCAAAGACGAAGGCCAGGTGGTTCGACGGCCACATGGCGATAAGCTCGCGGTCGGCCAGGGGAACCTTGCCTCGCAGGATGGGCCATGAGACGTTGTAGCGCTCGTGCTGCTCGACAGGCACATCGACGGTCTCCATGACGGTGGCGGCGAGGAAGTAGCTGAAGTTCTCCCGTCCCAGCCTGGCGACAGTCACGGTCAAGCCGCCGGGCGTCCGACCTCTGACGGCGCTGCCGCCAGCGTCGTAGAACACCTCCTGGCCCATGAATTCGGCTCGCAGCTCCTTCTGCACGGGGTCCTCGTCAGGGGCGCCGAAGAAGTGGGTCGGGTGCTGGCCACAGTTGACGATGGCGAGGACGCTGTCTTCCACGTCCCGAAAGTCCCCGAAGCCGGCAGGGCGACCCGTCAGCAGGTGCAGCAAGAGCTGGGTGAGGGCGGTATCCATGTCGTTCTCACAGGATGTGGGGTAGATCCGTTCCTGCCTGACCCCGTCGGGCGCCACGTCGTTGCCCAGGTAGGAAGTGACCATGCAGGCGGTGCAGATAGTTGCGCTGAGCTCATCCTGACACTTGACGCCACAGAAGGTTGCCCCCGTTTCCTCCAGAATGTCGCGGGCGGCGTAGAACATGGCCGTCTGCATGACGAACTTAGATAGGTCGACGAGCTTTGGCCTGCTGAAGTCGAAGTTGCCCGTCCTCTCCTTGTAGGCGATGGCCTTCTCCACCCTGGCGTCGACGATCTCGTAGTCGCTATCGCCTGGGGCGCCGCTCCAGCGCACGAAGACGAGGGCACGTTTGACGATCTCCGACTGGTCGAGATGGTCGTAGCTGACCTTGAAGGTCTTCTGCCAAAGGTTGGGGTCGGCGGTGGCCGTGGGCATGCGGAGAGACTCGCCGCCGAACTGAAGGTACTTCTGTTCCGGCAGGCTGGCGATGACGCGGGCGACCGGCTGCACGGCGTCGGCGCGACGCTTGAAGAAGCGGAGCTTGCTCAGCACGTCCTGAAGGGTCGTGGGGTCCTTGTCGATGAGGCCATAAGAGATCTGATAGGGGCGGCCCATCGTCTTGAGCGCCCCGGCCACGGCCATGACCGCGACCATGCCGGGAACCTGGGGGTCCTTGTAGCCGAAGAGAAGGATACGCGTGACCGTCTCGCCTGCGGCGGAGAGGAGGGTGCGAAGGGTGCCTTCGTACACGTCCACGGCGTCCACCGAGTCGCGGGGGAAGGTCCAAGAACCCTGGTTAAGGATGAGGGCGTGGGGCTTCGCCTCGGCGATCTTCTTCGCTTGCTGGACCACGAGGCCGCGATTCCAGGCGATCTGATCCTCTCGAGGGAAGCCGTCGCCGCCGCGAATGACCTCGATCCCCTCTCGCCGGAGGGTGTCGATGAGTAGCCCTTCGTGGCGCAGCATGAGATCCAGATTCTCAGACCGAACCCAGGCGCGGTTGTCGTTCGGCGAGAACACGCCGACCCGAATGGCATCGTCCACGCTCATGACGGTAGATTCCTTCCCATGACCTGCCGATACTCCTGCTGGTGCTCGTACATGCGCTTGAACACGTGGTACTTGGCCTCGTGGAAGGCCTGCCGGGCGGCGTTCGGACGGATGATCTCCGCTCGCGGACTCATGGCCGCCATTGCGTCAACGACGGAGGGGTAAGCGCCCGCCGCCACCGCGGCCAGGATGGCGGAGCCGAGGAGCACCGCTTCGGTGTCACCCGCTACGTAGAGGTCACAGCCGGTGACATCGGCATGCTCCTGCAGCCAGAGGGGATTCTTGGTTCCACCACCGCAGGCGTGGATTCTCCGGATCGCGTAGCCGTGGCGATCCATCTCCTCGATGATGTGGCGGGTGCCATAGGCGATGGCCTGGATGGTGGCGTAGTAGAGCAGGGCAAGAGCAGGCAGGGAGCTGTCGAGGCGGAGGCCGCTCACCATGCCGCGTGCCCTGCTGTCGGCGCGGGGGGAGCGGTTGCCGTGGAAATAGGGGAGGACGTGCAGGTCAGCGGTCGGCTCCTGCCCCGCGAAGTCGCTTCGAAGTTTCCCAACCTCATCGTTGAGGATCTCGTAAACGCTCCGGCCGGAGCTCTCGGCCGTCCCCGCGAGCTCAGGATAGGCGCCGTGATCGGCGATGACGTGGTCGATGAGGGCGCCGGTGGCGCTCTGGCCGCCCTCGTTGAGCCACATGCCGGGGATCATGGCTCCGAAATAGGGTCCCCAGATGCCTGGGATGAAGCGGGGCTCCTCGGAGACGGCCATGTGGCAGGAGGATGTGCCGCCGATGAGCGCCAGGGTCTCGTTCAACCGTTGGGCGATGGGTGCCTCGTGCTCTTCCTCGTCGGCGTACATGGCCAACGAACCGATGCCCCCGGCGTGAGCATCGATGATGCCGACGCCCACGCTGGTGCCCTGTCGCAGGCCGAGATGGGCCGCCGCTTCGGCCGTCAGGACGCCCGCCCGCGAGCCAACCGGCGCCACACGGGCGCCGACGCGGCCTCCCTCGAAGAGATCGTCCAGGTCTATCTGCCGGAAGAAGGAGATGTCCCATGAGCCGCCGTCGCCCTCGTGACCAAGGTATGTCCATTTGCAGACGACAGTGCAGAGGCTGCGGACGTCGACCTTGCAGGACTCGTAGGACAGGTAGTCGGCGAGGTCCATGAACCTGCGCGCCCGCTGCCACGTGGAAGGCAGATGCTCCTTGAGCCACTTCAGCTTGGGGGGCTGCTGCTCGGGCGAGAGTTTCCCTCCAACATAGCGCAGGACCGGATGGCCGGTCGCGTTGATCCGATCAGCCTGGTCCGTTGCCCTGTGATCCATCCACACGATGACGTTGCGCTCGGGCTCTTCTTCCAGGGAGACGGTGACCGGCTCGTCGCGCTCGCCCAGGACGACCAGGGAGCAGGTGGCGTCGAAGGCGATGCCAAGAACGCTGGCGGCGGCGATGCGGGCCCTGGCAAGCGCTTCCCGAACCGAGAGCCCAACGGCGTCCCAGATCTCCCGCGAGGATTGCTCAACATGGTTCTGCCGCGGCCGGCAGACCCGTATGGGGGAATCGGCAAGGCCGACCGGCGTTCCCTGAAGGTCGAAAACGCCGGCCCTCACACTGCCGGTGCCCGCATCAACGCCGACGACGTATTTGCCCTCGCTCCTGGTCACGCCTTAGTCGGCTCTCCCTTCGATGTTCATCAGTCATCACGGCGACGAGAGCTCTGCCGCTGACTATAACAGACGGTAATGCGCCGGTGCGGGTTCGTCGCTCGCACTGGTTCCGGCGCGCCGGACGTGGAGAATGTATCATATGCATGACCTACGAGAGCGACCTCGCGTGGCCTCGATGAAGATCCTCGTCATCAACTGCGGCAGCTCGACGCTGAAGTTCCAGGTAGTCGAAGTTGAGAACACGGCCAGAGCCGACGGCCACGAGCGACGGCTGGCTGGCGGCATTGTTGACGGCGTCGGCGGCCGGGCGGCCGTCACGTTCAGGGCGGAGGACAGCGAACCGCTGAGAGCGCACGTCGCGGTGGCCGATCACGGGGAGGCCACCCGCCGCGTTGTCGAATGGCTGGATGGCATCGGGCTCCTCGGGCCCAAGGGGATCGAGGCTGTCGGTCACCGGGGCGTCCACGGCGGTGAACGCTTCGTCGAGCCGACTGCGGTCGACGACGAGGTGATAGCGGCGATCGAGGCGCTCAGCGACCTGGCGCCCCTGCACAACGCCGCGGCGTTGACCGCGATCAAGGCTTGCCGGGCGGCGCTGGGCGCCTCGGTGCCCATGGTGGCGACGTTCGACACTGCGTTCCACCGCAGCCTGCCTGAGCGGGCCTCCAGATACGCCATCCCGACGGACCTGGCCGAGCGGCATAGCGTCCGGCGGTACGGCTTTCACGGCCTGGCCCACCGCTATATGGTGGAGCACTTCTCGGCCATCACTGCCACGCCGGTCAAGGAGACGAAGCTGATCACGTTGCAGTTGGGGGCCGGCTGCTCCGCCGCAGCGGTTGAGGGCGGTCGGTCGGTGGACACCTCGATGGGGTTCACGCCGCTGGAGGGGCTGATGATGGGGACAAGGTCCGGGGACGTGGACCCTTCGCTGGCGGGCTTCCTTGCCCGCAGAGAAGGCGCTTCAACGGAAGAGGTCGAGGGCTGGCTCAACACGCGATCCGGGCTGTTGGGTGTGTCCGGACACTCCGGCGACATGCGCGAGCTCCTGGAGGCGGAACGCCAGGGCGATGTCCGCGCCTCCCTGGCGGTGGAGATGTTCTGCTACCGCGTCCGCAAGTACATCGGCGCATACCTGGCCGTGCTCGAAGGTGCTGACGCCGTCATCTTCGGCGGGGGGATCGGCGAGAACGCGCCGCCAGTGCGGGCCCGTATCTGCGCCGGCATGAACTGGTGCGGCTTGACCGTGGATCCGGACCGCAACGCGGCCGCCGTGGGGTCCGAGGCGAGGATCAGCTCGGACGGCTCTCGACCGCAGGCCTACGTCATTCCAGTTGACGAGGCAGTGATAATAGCCCGCGACACTGTCGACTGCCTTCGTCGCCTCGGTTACAGGTAAGGGAGGACGATATGCTCCAGAGCGAAAGCGCCGATGCTATCCGCACGCAAGAATGGGTCGCCCTCTATCGCAAGAATAACCCGGCCGCCGAGCGGTGGGCCGCAGGCTACGAGGCGATCGACCACGCCGTAGAGACGCAAGCCCGGGTGTTCGCGATGGCGGAGCTGCTCGACGCCCGAGAGGCGCGTGGGGACGGCGTGCCGCTGTTCGATCTGCTCTACGCCGCTGACCGAGTGGCCAGCGCTGCCATGTGGCTGGTCGTGCACGAAACCTACGCCCGCAACGTCTATCTGGACGGGCGTGATCTGGGGCCCGAGGACTTCAAGGCGGACCCGCAGGGGCACACCGGAGGCGCCCTCAACATGGTGCCCGCCTACGCGGGCTACATGGCCGTCAACGGCATCACCGGACACACGCGGGCCTGGATCATGGGGCAGGGCCACTGCGTGGCCGCCGTTGACTCGGTCAACGTCCTGCTGGACAACATGACCCCTGCCCACGCCAACCGCTATTCCGTGAGCGACGAGGGACTCACCCGCTACGTCCGTGACTTCTACTCCTATCGCCTGCGAGAGGACGGGAAGCAGGACTCGCCGTTGGGAAGCCACGTCAACGCCCACACCGCGGGCGGGCTGGTGGAGGGCGGCTACTTGGGGTTCACAGAGCTCCAATACGTCCACATGCCCCTGCCGGGGGAGCGGCTCGTCGTCTTCCTGAGCGACGGGGCGTTCGAGGAGCAGCGGGGCAGCGACTGGGCGCCCCGCTGGTGGCGGAGTGAGGACTGCGGGCTGGCAACCCCGATAATGATCGCCAACGGACGGCGAATCGATCAGAGGACGACGATGTCGCAGCAGGGCGGCATCGACTGGTTCGTGAAGCACCTGAGGCTCCACGGCTTCGACCCGTTCGTCTTCGACGGTCGGGACCCGGCGGCCTTCGCCTGGGCTATCTTCGAGATGGAGGAGCGGCTGGAGGCCGCCGCCAAGGCCGTCAGCGCCGGCGAGAGCCCATACCCGGTGCCGCTGCCGTATGGAATTGCGGTGGCCCCGAAGGGCGCGGGCTTCTACGGCGCCGGGACGAACCTGGCCCACAATCTGCCTCTGGGCGCCAACCCGCACACGGATACCGTGGCCGCCGAGCGGTTCAACGAGAGCGCCCGCCGGCTATGGGTCCCGGCGGCCGAGCTAGAGGACGCCATCGGCAAGCTCCGGCATCACGAGGTGTCTCGCCGGCCGCAGGAGCGGGACCACGCCCTGACGCACCGCGACGTGAAGCTGCAAGAGCTGCCCGTCCCGCTCTCGCGGCCGCTCGCCGAGGACCGACGCGATCCATCCCGCTGGACCCGATCATCACCGATGCGGGCCGTGGACGCGATGTTTCTGGCCACGGTGCGGGCCAATCCGCACTTACGGCCCCGCATCGGCAACCCTGACGAGATGCGGTCTAACCGCATGCAGGAGACCCTGGACGCGCTCAAGTTCCGGGTCACCGCCCCGGAACGCGGGATCCCGGAGGATATCAACGGGGCCGTGATCACAGCTCTGAACGAGGAGGCGGTGGCTGCCGCCGCGCTGGCGAACAAAGGGGGAATCAACATCATCGTCACCTATGAGGCGTTCGGGGCCAAGATGCACGGGGTCGTGCGGCAGGAGATCATCTTCGCTAACCATCTGAAGGAGTCACGCCGGCAGCAGGACTGGCTCTCGATACCGCTCGTCCTGGCTTCCCACGCCTGGGAGAACGGCAAGAACGAACAGTCCCACCAAGACCCCGTGATGGCCGAAGCGATGCTGGGTGAGCCTTCGGACGTGTCCAGGGTGATGTTCGTCGCCGACTACAACACGGCCGCCGCCGTCATGAACGAGGTCTACCAGACACGCGGGCAGATCTGGACGCTCGTCGTGCCGAAGGCCGATGTGGTGGCGGATCTGTTCACGGCGGAGGAGGCGACCCGCCTGGCGGAGGCGGGGGCTCTGCGGCTGGACTGGGCCAGCCACAGACCAGACCAGGCGAAGGTAGTGCTGACGGCGATCGGCGCGTACCAACTGGAGCAGGTGATAAGGGCTTCGCTGCGGCTGGCGGAGCGGGACATCGGGCACCGTGTGGTGTACATCCTGGAGCCCGGGCGGTTCCGAGCGCCCCGCAGCGAGGGGGAGCGGGCCCATGCGGCGCCGGCGAACCTGCGGGAGGAGCTCTACCCTGCCGACGTGCCAGCCCGCGTTTTCGTGACCCACACCCGGCCGGAGCCGCTACTGGGGACGCTGCACCCCCTAAACACAGGCGATCGAACGGCGGCTCTGGGGTTCGTGAACCAGGGCGGCACACTGAGCATCGGCGGTATGCTGTTCGTCAACCGGTGCACGTGGGCCCACGTCCTGGTGGGGTGCGCCCGTACCGCCGGTCTCAACCGAGAGAATCTCTTGACCGCGGACGAACTCGCGGCGCTCGATGGGAGAGCCACACCTGAGGGGGTGATCATCTAGGGCGGTGCCTGGCTTGAGCCTGGCCAGCAGAGCTCGCGAGCGCTTCTACGGCTGGTGGGTCGTGTCCGTGACCGCCGTCCTCTACGGCTACGGCGCTGGCGTCAACTTTTGCGGGTTGGGCTACGGCGGAGCGATCCCGCTAACGCAGACCCTTCGGTCGGTTCCGACACGCGGTAGATGGTGACCTCGCGCTTCTGGAAGACGCCATCCAGGAAGTCGGCGAACTTGGCGAGGCCCCCATCGCCGTACCTCTCCCTTTCCAGCCAGCCCACGTAGACGCTGTGCAGGCTGTGCGGGCTGGCGCGCCGTGCTGATAACGATTCGGCCCTCCGACGCGTCCAAAGGTCGAGGCGCAAACGCGCCTGACGCATGTTGCGTTGACACAGCGGACAGGGCGACTTAAGATTCGCTTCCCGATCCCCTTGGCCGGCGGCAAGTGGAGGGGACGAGGCCAAACATGGAAGACTTTGTATACGACGTGCTGAATGAGGACCGGTGGTGGTGGTCCGTGGGCCGGCGTGCCCTCGTCAGCAGGCTGTGGAAAAGGTACGGCAAGGGCGGCCAAGAGCCGATGATCCTGGACATCGGCTGTGGCGGCGGGGCGACTCTCAAAGAGTTGGGGAAGGCGGGTCGCGGCTACGGGGTGGACGTTTCCCCGACGGCGGTGACGTATTGCTGCGAGCGGGGCATCGACTCGGCATGCTTGGGCGATGCTTCCCGGCTGCCATACGGAGATGGGCTGTTCGATCTGGTTACCAGCATCGACGTCCTGGAGCACGTGGAGGACGATGTGGACGCCATGCGGGAGATGCATCGCGTGGCGAGACCGGGCGCCGCCATCATCTTCACAGTACCGGCCTTTCAGTTCCTGTGGAGCCGCCGAGACGAGCAGTGTCACCACGTTCGTCGCTACAGTCTGGGTGAGGTGAAGGAGAAGACGAGAGCTGCCGGGCTGGAGAGAGCGCGGGCAACATACATCAACCTGCCGCTGCTGGTGCCCCTTTTCTTCCTCGTGAAGGTGGGCCATCTCCTGCGGCGAAACCCGAGCCGCAAGATGGACTATGCGCTGGTCCCGCCCCCCGTCAACAGGGTCCTGGGCTGGGTTGTCCGGGGCGAGGCGCGCTGGCTGTCCCGTCTTGACCTACCGCTGGGGACATCCATCGCCTGTGTGGCTGTCAAGCCCCAGTCTGTGCCTGAGGCGAGCCGGGAGCTCTCCACGGAGCATGTGGGCGGCTAGCCGGGAGAGGCCAGTGGAGCGCGCACCGACACGGTTCGGTTACGATGAAATCGCCTGGTCTGGCCAAGGTGAAGGACGTTGAATAGGGGCGACGAACTGGTAGACGACCCGCTGGCGGGAGGTTCGGGCACGGGAGCCGTGGGGGTTCGAGCCACGCTCATGGCGACTCTGCGGGAAGCGCTGCTGCGCAGGCGGGCTGGCCTGAAGACGCTCGCCAAGTTCCTGCTGGTCGGAGCGGGCGGCTATCTGACGTATCAGACGACCCTGTTCGTGGCCTACGATTCTCCCTTGCTCGGGTTCCTTCCCGCCAAAGACACGTCTCTCCGGATGGTCTTCTTCACCCACACCGATGCTCGCCTGCTCTATTCCACGCTGCTGGCGGCGGAACTGGCGATCATCGCCAGCTTCACGGCCCACACCAACTGGACGTTCCGCGAACGGACTGTCGTCAAGAAGCCCCTGTGGCTGCGCTTCGCTCAATTCAACGGCAAGGCGCTTGTCTCGACCGGCGGCATCATGACGACCGTGGTGAACGTGCTGGTCATCGCGGTGGGGTTGCACCACGTCCTGGCGGTGCCCGTAGGCGTGCTGGTGGCCTTCGCCTGGAACTGGACCTGGGACACCCAGTTGATCTTTCGCCGGGCACCTGAGGGCCATGAGCCGGGGTAGCGAGTCAGACGAGCCTACCCTGTCGGTGGTGATCCCGGCGTATAACGAGGAGCGCCATGTCCGGCAGGGGACGCTGTCGACGGCCGTTGACTACCTCCGCGGGCAAGGCTACCAGTACGAGGTGATCGTGGTCGATGACGGGAGCGGGGATGAGACGGCGGACCTCGTGGAGGCCGTCGTGGAGGGAGAGCCGTGCGCACGGCTGATCCGACAGGGGCATCAAGGGAAGGCACATGCTGTGGCCAGCGGCATCCAGGCAGCGCGTGGACGCTATGTGCTGTTCATGGACATGGATCTGGCCACGTCTCTGGACCATTTGGCCGATGCCATCAAGGCGCTGGACGAGGGAGCAGACATCGTCGTGGGCTCGCGGGAAGCGAAGGGCGCCGTGCGAATCGGTGCGCCGTGGACGCGGCGCTGGATGGGAAAGGCGTTCAACTACTTGATCCAGTTGCTGCTCCTGCCGGGGTTTGATGACACGCAATGCGGCTTCAAGGGCTTCCGCAAAGAGGTGGCGCGAGATCTTTTCCGCAGTCTCGTCGTTTTCACCTCCTCTGACCGAGACGTGAAGGGGCCACGAGTGACGGCCTTCGACGTAGAGCTGTTGGTGCTGGCTAGGAGACGCGGCCACCGAATCAAGCAGATCCCTGTAACGTGGCGGTACATGCCCACGCGCAACGTCAGGCCGATAATGGACTCGTACCGGATGCTGGGGCAAGTGCTGCTGATGTGGTTCAACAACCTACGGGGCAGGTACAATCTTAAGCACGGCGGCCCCTAGCGGGCAGCTTCCGCCCAGGGGCGGCCCTGTGTTATGGCAGAGGTACTCTCCTGGTGGCTGGTTGTCACCATCGGTGGCGCAGCTTCGTTCCCCGTAGCCTTTTCCGTTTTTCGCGGACTGCCTGATCGCGGATACGCCTTCACCAAGGCCCTTGGCCTCCTGCTGCTGGCCTACGTCCTATGGATGGGCGCCACGATCGGGATCATAGGCAACAGCCGGGGAGCGGCCCTGCTGATCCTGGGCGCGCTGGCGGTGGTCGGCGTCGTCATCTGGGGACGGCGCCGCCAAGAGATATCCACTTTTCTGGCCGAGCATTGGCCCTATCTGATGTTGGTGGAGGGCCTCTTCGCAGCGGCATTTTTCGCGGCGGTGTGGCTGCGGTCATTCGTTCCGGAGATCGCCGGGACCGAGAAGCCCGATGAGTTCGCATTCCTGAACGCCGTCCTTCGAACGGACCAGTTTCCCGCCCACGATCCCTGGCTAACGCCCTTCTCCCTCAGCTACTACTACTTCGGCTTCGTGATGGCGGGCGCTCTCATCAAGATCACGGGGGTGTCCGCGGCCGTGGGCTTCAACGTGGCCCTGGCTCTGACGGCCGCCCTCACGGTGACGGTGGCCTTCGGGGTAGTGTACAACCTCGTCGCTTCCGCCGGGAGCGTGCGCCGGGCCATCGCCTTCGGCCTGGTGGCGGTCGTCCTGGTCGCGATCCTCGGCAACATGGTCGGCGTGCTGGAGTTGATGTCCGTGCACGGGCTGGGCCCGTCTGCCCTGTACGAGTGGGCTGACATAGAGGGCCTGACTGCGGACAAGAGCAGCACTGCGTGGTACCCCACGGAGCATTTCTGGTGGTGGCGGAGTACGCGGGTGCCCTCCACGTTTGACATCAAAGAGTTCCCATTTTTCAGCTTCCTCCTGGGCGACCTCCATCCCCACGTCATGGTGATGCCGTTCTCGCTGCTGGCGATGGGCACGGGCTTCAACCTGCTGCGCACCAAGGAGAGGCTCGATGCGTGGTGGTCGCTGCGCCACCCTCTCCCGTTCGTCCTGGTGATGTTGATCCTAGGGTCGCTGAGCTTCCTCAACGCCTGGAGCTACCCGCCCACCCTGGCCCTGCTGGCGTTGGTCGTGTTCGCCCGCAACTGGAGGGAACGGGAGGGCGCCCTGCGGCGGGCGATCCTGGACACCGCCTCGTTTGTCATTCCGCTCGCCGTCGGATCGATCATTCTGTATCTTCCGTTCTACTGGACGTCGAGCGGCGGGCTATGGTCGCTGGCGCCGGTGGAGGCGATAGCCAAGCCGGGCCTGCCCCTGGACAGCATGATCACGCAGCCCAAGCACCTGTTCCTCACGATGGGCAACCTGCTGTGGTTGGGTACGGGCCTCCTCATCGCGCCGCTGAGCTGGCGCTGGCTGTCGCGGCTCGGCTGGAAGGGGGCGTGGGCGCTCCTGCCGGCGGTCGTGCCGGTGGCCTTGTGGGCGTTCTTGGTGGCGGCCCAATTGAGAGCGGATATAGGCTGGAATCCCCTCGGCTGGCACATTGTCGGCCATCCGAGCCTCAATCACTTGGCAGGCGAGCTTGAGCTGCGGGAGGCCAACCTCCTGACCCTGGCGCTCCTTGCGGCGCTGGTAGCGGCCGCCGGCCTGGCGTTCGTACGGGCGTTGGGGGAGGAAGGGGAGGACCGCGATGGCCTGCTGCTGGCCGTGGCCGCGGTCGGGGTGAGCGTGCTGCTCCTGCTGGGCGTAGAGCTCTTCTTCCAGTTGGACCATTTTGACGGCCCGCGCACCAACACTGTGTTCAAGGTATTTCACCATTGTTGGTTGTTCCTGGCGGTGGGCGGCGCCTTCGCCCTTTATTACGTGTCGTCGCGCCTGGAGGTCGGCGGGCTGCAGCGGGAGATGCGCAGCCTGGTTGCCCGGTTGGGCGGCCCCACCTGGGCGGGGGTAGCCGTCCTGCTGATACTGGCGGGACTCGTCTATCCCCTGACCGCCACCCTCGCCCGGACAGACGGATTCGATAGGCCCCAAACGCTGGACGGCCTCGCCTTCGCCCGCAGCTCGAACCCTTCCGAGTACGAGGCGATCCGCTGGCTCAACGAGAACGTGGACGGAGCGCCGGTGATCCTGGAAGCGGTGGGGGACGCTTACTCGGAGGCTGGACGCGTCTCCTCTCGCACTGGCTTGCCGACGGTGCTGGGGTGGTACATACACGAGAAAGGCTACAGGGGGTCCGACGAGCCGCTCCAGGGACGCACGGAGGATGTCGCGCGAGCGTATACGACGACATCGGTGGACGAGGCCCGGGCCGTCCTGGAGAAGTACGATATCGAGTACGTGTACGTGGGGCCCTTCGAACGGCAACAGTATGGGCACACGGGGCTCGCAAAGTTCGGGCGGTTCATGGAGCTGGCCTTCGAGAATGCTGAGGTGACCATCTACAGGATGCCTGAGACAGTGACCCTGAGCGGTGCCGGGGTAGCGGACTAGGCGGGAGCACTGATGCGGGAAGCGTTTGACGCTCTCTTCTGGTGGCTCTCGCAGCCGGACGCGGTCGTCTGGTGGATCGCTGTGGTGCTCATGGGGCTGTGCGCCTTCCCGCTGGCCTTCGTCTTCTTCAGGTGGCTGCCGGACCGCGGCTACGCCTTTGCGAAGGTGTTCGCGCTGGTGCTCCTCTCATACTCCCTCTGGATTGGCGGCCTTCTCCACGTCCTTCCCTTCGAGAGGGCGACGATCATCGCCCTGCTGGCGGTCATGGCCGTGGCCTCGGTCGTCGTGGTGTTGCGGCGGCGCTCTGAGTTCCAGGCGTTCGCCCGCGAGCGGTGGCCCTACATGCTGGCCGTGGAGGGGCTGTTCACCGTCTCGTTCGCGGTGGCCGTCTACCTGCGCTCCTTCGTGCCGGAGATCAGCATCCCGGAGAAGACGGCGGATTTCGCCTTCATCAACGGCATCCTCCACAGCGACTATTTCCCCCCGCAAGATCCCTGGTGGTCAGGCGGCTCCATCGCCTGGTACTACTTCGGCCACATGAACGTCGCCACCCTCACGGAGCTCACCGGTATCCCATCCCGGATCACCTTCAATCTCGCCATCGCCGTGATCGTCGCCCTGGCGGCCAGTGGCGTCTTCGGCATCGTCTACAACCTGCTGGCGACCCGGCTTGGATGGCGGGCCATGCTCTTCGGACTGGCAGGCGTCGTCTTTCTTCTCTTCCTGAGCAACATCGTAGGAGTGGTGGAGCTGCTATCGGCCAACGGCGTTGGCTCAGAGAGGTTCTACAGGATACTGGACATCAACGGCATCACCGAGGCCGTGGAGTCGCCCAAGTGGTACCCCACGGAATGGTGGTGGGTCGTGCGCTCTGTGCAGATAGCGAGCCCCTGGGACGGGCGGGAGTTCCCGTTCTTCACCTTTCTGCAGGGGGACCTCCACGCGCACATGATGGTGATCCCGTTCGACTTCCTGGCCCTGGCCGCCGTCCTGGACTTGTGGCGCTCGGACTACCTGCCGATAGAGCGGGTGGGCGGCCAGCGTGCCGACAGCTTGGTTCGCGAGGTGGCCGCCGGCGTGAGGCGCGCCGCCCTGGAGGGGGTCCAGTTCTGGTTTGCCCACCTGCCGCGGCTCGCAGTGACGGCGCTGGTGGTGGGGGCCACCGGCTTCGTCGAGCTATGGGCGCTGCCGCCCTTCCTCTTGCTCCTGGTGGCGGTCCCTGCCCTCAAGAGGTACGTGCGCGACGGGGGCTTCAGTCGAGGGACGGTGGAGGCGGGGCTGGCCTTCGGGCTGCCCCCCGCGGTCCTCGCGGTGCTGGCTTTCGCTCCCTTTTACGTTGGCCTGCGCTCCGTCAGCGAGGGGATCCAGCCTATCGAGGTCATGCATCGCGGCTTCGCTCCCCTGGAGGCCACCGTGACGCAGCCGCACCACTTCATCTACCAGTGGCTGCCGCACGTGTGGCTGCTTCTCTCCTTCCTGGTGGTAGCTGTGGTGGTAGCAGCGAGGAGGTCAACCGGCCGAGCGACGGTCGGCACAGGGAGGGCTCAAGTCGTCGCGACTTCGGCAGCGGCGGTGGTCTGGCCGGCGCTGGTCCCCCTTGGTATCTGGGCCTTCTTGATCCTGGCCAAGCGGGGCCCCGCTGGCCTGGCCGACGAGGTGGCGACACGGGAGGCGAGCTGGGTCACTATGCTGATCCTGGGCGCGCTGCTGGCTTTGGCTGTCCTGGCCTTCCGCCTCCAGGCCAAGCGAGCGCAGGAGAGCGAAGGGCAGCAGGGAGCGCTTCTCGTGATCACGATCACGGGTGTAGCGCTCCTCATGCTCCTCGGGATAGAGCTATTCTGGGTGCAAGACCCGTTCGGTACTCGCTTCAACACCGTCTTCCGTATCGGCTTCCAGGCCTGGATCCTCCTCAGCGCGGCGCTGGCCTATGGCCTGTACTACGTCTTCTCTAGGTGGCCGGTCGGCGGACCTTCGGTCCTGGCGAGCAAGGTCGCCTGGGGCGGTATCACCGCCGTCATCATCCTCGGGGCGTTGGTCTATCCGTTGCCGGCCACCCTCTGGCGCACCGGCGAGTTCAATGAGGCGACGCAGACGCTGGATGGGCTGAGTTTCGTCAAAGACTACAACAGCGATGGCTACGAAGCCTTCCTCTGGTTGGGAGAGAACGTCCCTGAGGATGCGGTGGTGCTTGAGGCGGTGGGTGAGGACTACGACCCCGGTCGAGGGCAGGTCTCAGCGGCCACCGGCCTGCAGACGATCCTGGGTTGGCCCTGGCACGAGTGCCGCTGGCGCGCCTACGGCACGTGCGCTGACCCACTGTCGGAGCGCCCACTGGCGGAACGCAGGGAGGCGATCGAAAAGATTTACGCCGCGCCTGATCTCTCTGAGGCGATGCCTCTCCTTGAGCAGTACGGCGTCGACTACGTGTACGTGGGCCCGGCCGAGAGGCAGGTCTACGGCGAAGACGGTCTCTCCAAGTTCGAGCGCTCCTTCGAGGCGGTGTACACAAGCTCAAGCGTGACCATCTACCGCGTCCCCAACGACCTGGCGGGCCGGGCCAGCGCGCCGGTTCCGGAAGCTGCGTCTCGGTAGTCCCGGCTACGGCGCCGGAGCGCTGAGGTCCAGGCGGCGCACCTGATGGAGGCCGGCCTCTCCCACGTACACGTAGCCGCGGCTGTCGAAGGCGACGCCGCGGGGCAGCGTCAGCGGGGCATCTTCGGCGTCGAGGGTGGCAACTGCCGTGCCCTCCGCGTCGAGTCGGATCAGCTTGTCCTGGGTGGGGTCGCTGAGGATCAGGCCGCCGTCGGGCAACAGGGCGATGTAGGGCTTGGCCACGGAGTCCACGTAAAGCCAGCCGGGGACCGGGTACTCGGCAAGGAAGTTGAAGAGGGCGTCGAATCTCTGCACTCGCCGGTTGCCGCCGTCAGCCACGAAGATGTCGCCTGCGGGGGCGATTTCGATGGAGGTGGGCTCGATGAAGCTGCCGGGGGTATCGCCGTGGCCGCCGAACGCCTCAATGAGGCGACCGTCGGCGCTGTACTTGAGGACGCGGCCGGTTCCGCCATCGGTTATCCAAACGTTGGCGTCGGCGTCGATGGCCAGGTCACAAGGCCCCCAGAAGGCGTCAGGTTCGGGATCGTCGAGGCTGGACGCTGGCCTGCCCCAGGCGCGAAGGAAATTGAGATCAGCGTCGAACTTCTGAATGCGGTGGTTAAAGGTGTCCGCGACGTAGACGTTACCCTCTGCGTCGGTTGCCACGCCCCAGGGCTCATCGAAGCGCCCGTTGCTCTCACCCTTGCCACCCACCTGGGCCAGGACGTTGCCGTCCGGATCGAACTTCTGAAGGCGGTGGTTGCCGATCTCCGTCACGTACAGGTTGCCCTGGGAGTCAATGGTCAGGCCGGCGGGTTGGTTGAAAGCGCCCGGTTCGCTCCCGAACTGGCCCAGCACGAGGCCAACCGGCAGCTTCCGCAGCGCCGGCAGGGTCGGCGTTATCGTGGGGGTGGGCGGCTGCTCCGGCCCCGCCGTGGGAACCTGGACTCCGTACTGCTTGGGGAAGTAGGCCACCATCTCCAGTCGCCCCAAGGCCTCCTCCGGGACAGCGGGTGCGTTGGGCGGCGCTCGGTCCCGGAAGTACGTCCACCAGTTGCCCCAGGTGCTGGCTCGGAAGAGGCTGCCCACGAACTCCTCGGCGAACTCGAACACGTTGTCTGTAGGCAGGGTCTTGTAGGTCTCGAACTCAGGGAACCACCAGCGGAGGGGGAAGCGAACCGGCTCGTAGAACTGTCCGGCGTAGGGCTGGATCACTGCGTCGTTGGAAGCCAGCACCACGACGACCGCATCGGGCGGTGCCTCGAACCCCTCCCCCACATGTGTGAAGGTGACGTGCTCGTAGTCGCGCAGGTACCATATCCAGGGCTCGATGCCGCCGTCGATGACGACGGGTAGGTCTTCCCCCAGACCCGAGGTGCGAGACGCCGCTTCGATGGTGTCGACGACGTCGGGCACGCGAGGCGAGGTCTGGGTATAGACGAGAAGCTCCCGGGGGACATCCCCGAGCTGATAGGTCAGCCGCACGCCGACGAACAGGGTTAGGGCCAGCAGGCCTCCCGCTACGGCGGACGATACCACGACGGCGATCCGCCGCAGGGCCATCGGCTGTGCAGGGTCGCGCCCAGCCCGTCGCTGGCGCTCTCGGGCGGGAGCAGGGAGACGCTCCAGGTTCGCGGGCAGAAGGAGCCATAGGAGGCCCAGTGAGGCCGCTGCCATCAACAGGATGCGCAACGCCATCCAGGGGCCGCCCGCCGGCCCAAACACACCGAGGGAGACGAGGGTGAGGCCCAGCGCCGCTGCCGACAGCGGCCGGGCACAGGCTCCAAGGAAGTCGCCCGCTCTTTGGGCGGGGGCCGAGGTGAGGAGCTGCCCCAGAGCCATAGCTCCGAGGAGGATCACCGGCAGCGCCGTGTTCACGCTGACCCATGGCATCTTCTCTCCGGCCATGCTGTAGCCGAACACGGTGGCGGCCGCCCAGAACACCAGGAAGCGGCGGAACACGTCGCCGCGGAGAGCGTAGTAGAAGAGAGCTGGTGCAGCGAACAAGAGGGGCAAGAACTCGTACGTGGGCAGGAGCATGAGGTAGTAGAACCAAGGCTGATCACCACGGCGGACGTCCTGCTGCTCCAGCCAGTAGTCCAGGGATCCCCAGTGGCCGGAGTAGAAGCCGTCCAGGTTGGTGAAGAAGGAGGTGTACAGCAGCGCGTACGGAACGTAGAACGCCAGCGCCACCACCGCCCAGACCTTCGCGTTCCAGCGCAGGCCGATGATGGCCGTCGAGGCCACGAGCGTCAGGATGGAGAAGAACCCGAGGACGTTCTCGCGGGTGAGACCGCCGCCAGCAGAGCGGGCCAGGTCGGAATCATCAACGCCGAGGACAGCATCCAGCGGCACCTGGACGGCGGCGGCGAACTGGGGCAGCGACAGGGTGCCGAGGACGATGAGGAAGTCGGCCGCCGGGTGCCACTGGCGAAGGCCGATTCGTTCGCGCCAGTTGCGTGTGAAGGGCCAGAGGGCAACGACGGCCCAGGCCGAGGCAAGCAACAGGATGAGCGCGCTGAGACTATAGCCGGCGCCCGGCCTGTTGTGGTTGTCGATTTGCCGCCAGAAGTGGACTGCCAGCCAGACGTTCAGGAAGGCTATCAGCACCGCTGCGTTGATGAAGATGCTTTCCTTGGTGGCAAAGGCGAGTCCGAGGAGTAGTCCCGCCATGTACAGGTAGCGCGGCTTCTGGTCGTCGATGTAGCGCCAGAGGGCCACCACCAGGCCCAGGGTGAAGAAGGCGATGTAGATGTCGTTGCGGGCAAAGCGGCTGAAATAGAGCAGCGTAGGCGAGAAGGCGATGGCCGCAGCGGCCAGCAGGGCTCCGGCCGTCCCCAGGCGGCGTCGGATGAAGAAGGGCAGCGCTACCAGCGCTGAGCCGAAGACGGCAGGCAGGATGCGCGCCGTTTGGTCGCTGACCCCGAACAGGAGGAACGAGAGGGCCGTGCCAAAGAACTGAAAGGGGCCGTGCAGCCAGGGCTCGTGCTCGTACCGCTCCCCCTGGAACAGCTTCCAGGCCGTCCACGCGTGCAGGCTCTCGTCGTGGTGAAAGGCGCGCGATCCGAGATCCCAGAAGCGCATGCCGGCCGCGACGATGATCAGGGCAGCGAATGCCACCACCAGCCAGTCGATCTGCAGACGCGTCGAGATAGTGCGGGCCGGCCGCGCTTCTTCCCCGCTCTTGAGCGGTATCCGCTCCGACAGTTCGCTCACTGCGTCGGTGCCAGGATCTGCACGTCCACTACTGACAGCCTACCGTACGGCTGCCGGTAGGCGAACCAGCGCCAGGCGGTAGGCGGATCAAAATCGCTGGGCGCCCACCCTTCTGCCAGCCGCCAGGCGTCACCCTGGGGCTGGAGGCCAGGCGGTGCGCCTTCGGGCTGAGATTCGGGGAGCGACGCGTCCTGGGGGCGGGGTTGCGGCATACCTATGCTTAGAACGTCCACGCCTGATCATAGGTTGTCGTGCCGCGCCGCTGCGTGAGCGCAAACGGTGGCTGCGGAGGCCAGTGCCCCAACCGGGCGACACCGGTGGCCCGCTGGAGCCCACTCGCAGCCGTGGCAGGTGCCCCGGCAGCGTCTCGGCCAGGGGCAAGGAGGAAGACGCTAGTCACTTGGGCTCGCAGACAAGTAAGCTTTCCAGTGGAATGAAGGAATTCTTCGCGTGGTGGGTGGGCATCGAGGCCGTTGGCCTGGCTGCCTTCCCCCTGACGTTCGCCTTCTTCCGATGGCTTCCTGACCGTGGCTTTGCCTTCACGAAGGTCGTGGGGCTGCTCTTGTTAGCGTACGGCCTCTGGATGGGATCCGTGGTGGGCCTCTTCCCCAACAGCCGCAGCTCCGTGATCCTTCTTCTTCTGCTGCTGGCGGGCCTGTCCGCCGCGTTCGCGGTACCGTATCGACGGGACATGACGCGCTTCCTCCGCTCGTGGTGGGGGTACATCGCGCTCGTGGAGGTGCTGTTCTTCGCGGTGCTGGCCAGCGCCGTATTCATCCGTTCGTTCGCGCCTGAGATCGTCTGGGGCGAGAAGCCGTTCGAGCTGGCCTTTCTGAACTCGATCAGCCGCAGCGAGTCGTTTCCCCCTCGGGACCCGTGGCTTGCTGGCCACTCCATCAGCTACTACTACTTCGGCTACGTGATGATCGCTGCCCTGACCAAGCTCGTGGCCCTGGGTACGAACGTGACCTTCTATTTCGGGCTATCACTGATGGCCGCTCTCGCCGCTGTTACGGGCTTCGGCCTGGTCTACAACATGATCGCCGTCAGTCAGCGCCGGGCCGACGGGACGCTGCGGGAGGGCCCGGCTCTCATCCCGAGAGGAGTCGTGTTCGGCCTGAGCGGGGCGGCACTGATGCTGATAGTGAGCAACCTGGCGGGCGTGTTTGAGTTGATGGCCCGGCACGGTGTCGGCTCACGGGGGTTCTACGGGCTCGTGGGTATCTCCGGCCTGAACGGTCCCTACGACTGCGCAGGCGCTGCGGGCGACTGCAGCGCGTGGTACCCCACGCGGTACTGGTGGTGGTGGTGGGCCACCCGCATAGGCTCGCGGTTCGATATCCAGGAGTTCCCCTTCTTCAGCTTCCAGTTCGGGGACCTGCATCCCCACGTGCTTGCTATGCCGTTGCTTGTCACCGTGTTCGCGACAGCTCTGCTCATCGTGCTGGGAGCGCGCGGCGCAGGCTCTGCCAAGGAGGGAGCGAAGGAGGAAAGCCTGGACGCCCTCTGGTGGATACGTCACCCGGGGCGCCACCTGTTGCTGGCCCTGCTGCTGGGGGGCGTGGCCTTCACAGACGCCTGGACGATACCCGTGACCGGTCTGATGATCCTGGCCGCGGCCGTCATCGCCAATTGGCTGCGGACCGCCGGCAGCCTGTGGCGAGTGCTACTGGACAGCGCAGGCTTCGTGCTCCCCATTATCGGGACGGTACTCCTCTTGTACCTTCCCTTCTACCTTGACTTCAAGGCGCAGACGAGCGGAGTGGACATCACCGAGGTGGCGGCGACCGTCGGCCGGCTGCCAGCCGCGTCGGAGTCAACGCGGCCACTGCACTTCCTGCTGTTCTGGTCGCCGCTGCTGTGGGTCAGCCTCTCATTCGTGGGCGCGTACGCGTGCCGGCACCGCCGCGAGATTCTGAAGCCTCCGCTGCTGGCCCTTGCCGCCTCGCTTTGGGCCGTACCCGTGGGTCTGTGGGCGTTTCTGGTGACGACCGGATTGCTGGTAGACCTGGGCTGGAATCCGCTCGACTGGCGGGTGGCCTTAGACCTCAGCCCTGAGCGCCTGGGGGAAGAGCTCTGGGAGCGGGGCCCAAGCCTCCTGACGGTGCTCATGCTCATAGCCTCCATCACGGCTGTGGCGCTCGCCTTTCTCCATCAACTACGGACGCCCTCTCATGAGCACGATCGAGGTCAGGTATTCGCCTTTCTGCTGGCCGGATTCGCGCTCATGATGCTCCTGGGGGCGGAGTTCTATTTCGTGAATGATATCTTAGGATGGCGGGCGAACACGGTTTTCCGGTTCTGGCACCAGAGCTGGATCATACTCGCCATCGTCGGCGGCTTCGGCCTCTACCGGCTGACCCTGGGCTGGCGGTTACCGAAGCTGTGGCCGGAGGAGGTTCCTTGGCGGCTGCTCGCCGGCGTGGGCCTGGCCTTTGGGGCGGCCTACACCATTGTCGTGGCCATCGAGCCCTGGGAGGTGCTGTATGCCAGGTGGTGGACGGCCACGCTGGGGATCTTCATCGTCGGCGTGTCCATCGCCGGCTACGCCGTCGCCGCCGCGGTACGGGATGCCTCCGGCACCGTCATCTGGCGGCGCCTGGGCTGGCTGGGTGTCACGACGGTGGTCCTGGCGGCGGCCCTAGTCTACCCCGTCACCGTCACATTCGAGCGGAGCGACGGCTTTCGCCACGCTCAGAGCGTGAACGGCCTGGTGTACGTGCAGCGAGATGAGCCCGCGGAGTACGAAGCGATACAGTGGCTGAACCGGAACGTGGAGGGCACACCGGTGATCCTGGAGGGCGTGGGCGATGACTTCAGTGACTATGCCCGTGTCTCATCCCGCACCGGCCTGCCCACTGTCATCGGCTGGGTGGGTCATGAAATACAGTGGCGCGGGCGTCCGGAAGAGGGTGGGGGCTCGCCCTCCGAGACGCCGTTCACGGACCGTCCTGACGAGGTAGCGGAGATCTACACGACGAGCGACGTGGAAACGGCGAAGTCGCTCCTGCGCAAGTACGATG